>JBBPZF010000242.1:0-7016 GCA_038199105.1 Chitinophagales bacterium
TATGTTTATTTCTTTATTAGTGATCATATCATTTACCACTCTTTTAAACATAAGGTTTATGCGTGGCTCCAGCCGGAAACCCAGCCTGAAATCTATGCGCATAATTTCATTGGGAATAATAGTCGACACAGTATAATCAGATGTGTATGGATCATCTAAGGTATCTACATGCACAAACCAATAAATATCCGCCCGCTTTGGTTTCCTTTTTAAAATAGAATAAATAATTTTTTGTTCTATCTCTTTGGGATTGCTTCCGCTGGTAAGATAAATTAGATGGGTCGAGTATTTTGGTATTGACTTATCGTTACTAAGTTCCTGCAGCAAAGGAATGTAATGCTCAAGTCTTACAAACTCTACATAACGGTTTTTAATTTTTCTCGCCCTGAACCAGATATACATCACTGAAAAAAGCGCGCCACCTACAATAAGTGTTACAAAACCTCCATGCGGAAATTTATTAAGGTTTGCAATTAAGAAACTCATTTCTATACTAATGTAAACAACCAGGTATAAAATAATAAATGGCTTTTTTACCCTTCTTGCAACAAGAAAATTAGAAAATAGTATAGAGGTGGCCAGCATACATAAAGTAATGGCCAGCCCATAAGCCGCCTCCATATTGGATGAGGTACGAAAATAAAGAGTGATGCCGACGCAACCGATAAAAAGCATTGTATTTATAGCAGGAATAAATAATTGTCCTCTCTCTTCTGTTGGGTAATTAATTTTCATTTTAGGCCACAGGTTCAGTCGCATACTTTCGCTTATGAGCGTAAAAGAGCCACTTATCAATGCCTGGCTGGCTATAATGGCTGCAACTGTCGCTATAATTATCCCTATTATTTTAAACCATGCCGGCATAATGCCGTAAAACGGATTGAACCCGTTATCAATAATTTCTTTTGTAAAAACCTGGCCGGTATGATTAGCAAGCAGCCAGGCACCCTGGCCAAGATAATTAACGATAAGCGCAGACTTTACAAATATCCACGAGATGCGGATATTGCCACGGCCGCAGTGCCCAAGATCACTGTAGAGCGCTTCGGCTCCAGTAGTACATAAAAATACGGCGCCCAGCAGCCAGAATCCCTCCGGATAATTTACTAATACGTTGATGGCATAATATGGATTGAAAGCTTTAAAAATATATAACGCATCAAACAAATGGCGAAAGCCGAGGATGGAGAGCATCAGGAACCATGCACACATGATTGGCCCAAAGGCATTGCCGATAGAAGCCGTGCCGAATTGCTGAAAGAAAAACAGCAGTACTAATATGCCGAGTACGATGTATACTACAGATGACTCATGCATGTGGCTGAAAAAATCTATTTGCTTTAGCCCCTCCACAGCGGATGTTACGGAAATGGGAGGCGTAATCATTCCATCAGCGAGCAGCGATGCACCGCCGATTACCGCAGGATACACCAACCATTTTTTTTGTCTTCTTACAAGGGCGTATAATGAAAATATTCCGCCCTCACCGCGATTATCTGCCTTTAGCGTAAGGATGACGTACTTGACAGTCGTCTGAAGTGTAAGCGTCCAGATAATGCAGGACAATGCTCCTAATATAAGTTCGCTGGAAATTACTTTGTCTCTTATTATTGCATTTAAAACATATAGCGGAGAAGTTCCGATGTCTCCGTAAATTATTCCAAGGGCAATAAGTAAACCTGCGCCGGTTACTTTATTGAGATTTCTTTTCAAATTAAATTTTTAAACAACCTTATGCATTGTTCCGAAACAAAGCAAGAAAAGTTTGGCAAATTTCGCCCTGTATCAAGAGAGAATCAACAGCGGGCGCAAATCTTTATAAAATCCTTATACATACCAGCAGGCATTTTATAATTCGCTTATAAATAGCAGCCTATTTTTGCGTATAGATATGGAGCTCTTTATAAATAGAATAAGTAAAACACGCCAGTTGCTGATTAGTGTAGTTGTTGTGTGCCTTGTTTCAGTACTGTGCTTCTCTATCTCCCGCTACCTCGATTATAAAATAGTTGCTTTTATTTTACTGCTTACCGTTTCTATTATTGCCGTATTGTTTGATATCATCCCGGTATTTATTGCTGCTGTTCTCAGTGCTTTAATATGGGATTTTCTTTTTATTCCGCCTTATTATACATTTCATGTAAACTCTACGGAAGATTCCATCTTATTATTGATGTATTTTGTTATTGCCCTTGTAAATGCGGTGCTTACCTATAAAATAAGGCAAATAGAAAAACTTGGCCGGGCCAAAGAAGAAAAAGCCAATGCAATAAAGCTGTACAACACATTATTGAATTCACTTTCACATGAGTTGAGAACTCCTATTGCCACCATCATTGGGGCAACGGATAACCTGCAATCTAATAATCGCAATCTTACCGAAGACAATAAGGAAGACCTTATTGCGGAGATATCCAAAGCTTCTTTCCGCCTGAACCAACAAGTGGAAAATCTTTTAAGCATGTCACGGCTTGAGTCCGGATTTATTCAACCTAAAAAGGACTGGTGCGATATTATAGAAGTAGTATATGAGTCAATAAAAAGAATTGAAGAAACGAATATTTCACAAACGATCGCGGTAAATGTAAATCCTGATATACCTTTTTTCAAGATTGATAAAACAATGATGGAGCAAATAATATACAACCTGGTAAACAACGCTATTCAATATACCAATGAAGATAGCAGGATTGATATAATAGCCCATTGTCACGCCGACGTGCTTGAATTAATAGTAGAAGACAATGGGCCGGGATTTCCGGAAGAAGAATTAAATAATGTGTTTAATAAATTTTATCGTTTAAAAAATACGAAGACCGGCGGCACGGGCCTTGGCCTTTCAATAGTAAAAGGTTTTACTGAAGCAATGGGAGGAACTGTTCACTTACAAAATAAAAACAGCGGCGGGGCACGGTTTACCATTTGCATTGTTGCACAAACTTCCAGCTTAAAAACTATGCAACATGAATAAGGCGGAGATATTGGTTATAGATGATGAAGTGCAGATCCGCAAGCTGCTGGAGATCACTTTGCAAAGCAATAGCTATACTGTGAACCAGGCGGGCAATGCAAAGACAGGCCTTATTATCGCGGAGAATCATCCGCCAGATATGGTCATCCTTGACCTTGGCTTACCAGACCAGGATGGGCAAACGGTCTTGAAGAAGTTGCGGGAATGGTACACTAATCCCATCTTAATTCTTTCTGTAAAAAATAATGAAGATGATATTATAAATGCTTTAGACAATGGCGCAAACGATTACCTTGTAAAACCGTTTCGCACAGGAGAGTTGCTGGCCCGCATACGTTCCGCCCTGCGCAATGCTGCTTCCGAAGAAGGGGATCAAACAATAGTGTGCGGGGAGATAGAAATAGATCTTGAAGCCAGGACGATCAAGAAAAATGATGAATCAATAAAACTTACAGCAACAGAATACCGCCTGCTTTCGCTTCTTGCAAGAAATGAAGGCAAAGTGCTCACGCATCAATATCTCCTCCGCGAAGTATGGGGGCCGGGTTACATTAATCAATCACAATACTTAAGGGTGTTTGTCGCACAGCTTAGAAAAAAAATTGAAACTGATGCAAACCGTCCGCAGTATATCGTAACTGAATCCGGTATCGGATACCGGTTTATAAACAGGGCAGATTGAAAATTTTACTTTTATTTATATTTACAAATTGATGCAAATGCAAATAAAAATAACGCCATTGCATTGAGATAACGGTCACGCTTAGCCCAAATTATTATCGCATGGCTTAAACCCGTATTATGCAGTTAATCATTTTTATTATCAGTGTATTTATTATAGGAGGTTTTCTATTTGCTGCTTTTAGAAAAAAGGCACAGCTTACGCAGCCGGATGCCGACATAGAAAAAGAGATATTACAGAAGCATGTTTTATTTTACCAGCGCTTGCCAGGCGAAGAGAAAGTACGCTTTGAAGAAAGCGTAAAAACTTTTTTACAAAAAATAAAGATAACGGGAATTAAGACAGCGGTAGAAGACAGTGACAGGGTTTTTGTTGCTGCCGCCGCTATCATTCCAATCTTCGCTTTTCCTGGCTGGCAGTACAGGAACCTTTACGAAGTATTATTATATCCGGGTTCTTTCAACCATGAATATAATTTGGAAGGCGCCGGCCGCAATATATCCGGCATGGTAGGCAATGGCCCGATGCAAAATGTAATGTTGCTCTCACAACAAGACCTGCGGACAGGTTTTTTAAATCATACGGATAAATCAAATACAGCGATTCATGAATTTGTGCACCTTGTAGATAAAACCGATGGAAGCACGGACGGCGTCCCGGAAACATTGTTGCCGCACAAGTATGCATTGCCCTTTCTGAAACGCATACACGAAGAAATACAACAAATAAATTCCGGCCATTCTGATATCAATCCTTACGGAGCCACTAATGAAGCAGAATTTCTGGCAGTTGCCGCAGAGTATTTTTTTGAACAGCCGGAAAAGATGCAGGAAAAACATCCTGAATTGTATGGCTTGTTGGAACAGGCTTTTACAGGAACAAGCGCTTCTGCGAAGAAGTAATTATTTTACAGGAAAAAAGACAGTATGAATATAAAGCTTGAAAACGATGATTTAAAAGTTGAGATAAAATCAAAAGGTGCAGAGTTGTGCAGCATCATTAAAAAAGATAACGGGCTGCAATACATGTGGAGCGGTAATCCTTCAGTGTGGGGTAAAACCTCGCCCATATTATTTCCTATTGTGGGCACCTTAAAGGATGATACTTATGTTTATAATAACAAGAGCTATACATTGAGCCGCCATGGCTTTGCACGCGATGCTGAGTTTAAAATAGTAAAGCAAGAACGCGATGAGGTTATTTTTCTTTTAAAAGATTCGCCTGATTCATTGAAGAACTATCCATTTCACTTTGAGCTTTTTGTATACTATACACTTGATAAAGATGTATTGACAGTAAACTATGAAGTAAAAAATAAAGGTACAACCGATATGTATTTTTCCCTGGGTGCTCACCCGGCATTTAAAGTGCCATTGACCGACGGGACTGTGTACGAAGATTATTTTTTAGAATTTGATTCAAAAGAAAATGCAAGCCGCCGGCCTATCAATAAAGATGGATTAATAGAGCACACGCCGGTGCCTTTTCTTAGCAATGCTAAGCGAATTGATCTTGCACATAATCTTTTTGAAAGAGATGCATTGGTGTTTAAAGAAATTCATTCGAACAAGATTTCTCTTAAAACAAACCTGCATACACATGGGCTTGATTTTTATTTTGAGGGCTTTCCTTTTTTAGGTTTGTGGGCTGCGAAAGGTGGCGACTTCGTCTGCATTGAGCCCTGGTGCGGCATTGCTGATTCGGTTGGCCATGACCAGCTTCTTATTAACAAAGAAGGTATTCAAATGTTACCCGTAAATGAAAGCTGGAAAAGAGGCTGGCAAGTCAGGCTGTATTGAGGAGAAGCATTGTTTATGCAGGGCGATGCTGAACCTAATTACAAAAAATTAATTTTGGAAAAAAAATCAGCTATGGGCAAGACAGACGAACGCGTATCACCAGTCAAAATCAGTAAAGATGAGTTTAAAAAAATTGGGTATCATTTAATAGATGCCATCGCTGATTTCTACGAAACTCTTACTGATAAGCCTGTTACCACTGGCGAAACGCCAAAGCAAATACAAAATATTTTAGGCAATGCAGCTTTGCCGGAAAATGGAATCCCCGTTTCAGAATTATTTTCTGCCACCTCCGATTTACTGATCAATCATTCATTGCTGAACGGCCATCCGAAATTCTTTGGATACATTACTTCTTCTCCAACGCCGGTTGGGGCGTTAGCAGATCTGCTGGCGGCTGCGGTTAATCCAAATGTAGGTGCAAATATTTTAAGCCCGATGGCTACCGCTATTGAGAAACAAACAGTAAAATGGCTGGCAGAATTCATTGGCGTTGATACTGGTTATGGAGGTATATTAGTAAGTGGAGGAAACATGGCAAACCTTACCGCTTTTTTAGCAGCAAGAACTGCGAAAGCTCCGAAAAATATAAAAGAAGATGGCTTGGGCAATGCCACAGGAGAAATGGTTTTTTATTGCTCAAAAGCAACACATACATGGATTGAGAAGGCAGCAGTTTTATTCGGACACGGCTCAAAAGCGATTCGTTGGATACAAACTGACGAAGATAACAAGATGGATACTAACGTGCTTTCGCAAACGATTATTGAAGATATAAAAGATGGTAAAAAACCTTTTCTTGTAATTGGAAATGCAGGAGATGTGAGCACAGGTGTGGTGGATAACCTTTCTGAAATTGCAGCTGTTTGTAAGGCACATGATTTATGGTTTCATATTGATGGCGCTTATGGAATTCCGGCTGCCGTAGTTCCGAAATATAAAATTTTCTTTGACGGAATAAAAGACGCTGACTCCATTGCGCTTGACCCGCATAAATGGCTGTATGCCCCGCTGGAAGCAGGTTGCACAATGGTTAAAAATCCACAACACTTGATAGATGCTTATAGTGCGCACCCGGTTTATTACAATTTTGATAGCAGCACCGATGAACCCACGCTCAATTTTTACGAATATGGTTTGCAAAATTCCAGGGGTTTCAGGGCATTGAAAGTGTGGATGGCTCTACAGCAGGCGGGCAAGAATGGTTATATAAAAATGATCAGCGATGACATAGAGCTTTCGCAACTTTTATTTGATGAAGCAAAGAAACATGCTGAGTTGGAAGCAGTCACACAAAACTTAAGCATCGCTACACTTCGCTATGTTCCCGCAGGTTATCAGCAGAACGAAAAGACAGATGAAACTTATTTGAATAAATTGAATGAAGAATTACTGAATGAATTGCAAAAGGGCGGCAAAGTATTTTTATCCAATGCCGTTGTCGCAGGCAAATATTGTTTAAGAGCTTGCATCGTAAATTTCAGAACTTCAAAGAAAGATATTCTCGAAACAATTGAAATAATAGTTAGCGAGGGACGAAAGGTTCACAAAAACTTGAGGTAGA
>JBBPZF010000243.1:0-5783 GCA_038199105.1 Chitinophagales bacterium
CAGATTACTTTACTTAACTATTTTAAAAGTATAAAAATCATAATTACTATTTTTTTCTACGTGGCAATGCAGTTTTTCAAAAAAGCTATTGTTAGCACTCAGGTGTTGATTCAATTCAATTAACGGCAAATAGGCACGAACGCACAGCCGAGTAAGGAAGGGGATTTTCCCCGCTACGCTTGTTATGTTTAAATAATAAAAGAACTGCTGTCCTGATGTTTTTAACTCAGGACAATATTGGCAGGCCGCATTCTTATCTTTTTGATTCACACCTTTACTCTTTCAACCCCTTCAAATACTTAATACTCTTCGGTACATTCTCATATTCGTTGTTGCTTTCATCCTCTATAAAGTAATGCCTAATGCCAATCTTTTTGGCTTCTTTCAAAATGCCGGGTATGCCTACTTCGCCGGTGCCAAGCACTACATCATTCTCAGGGCCTGTGCCGCCGGTAAGATTTTTCACTGTGCCCTTTCTTATGTCTTTCAGGTGTATGAGCTTCCAGCGGTCGCCGTATTTTTTTAAGAGTGATACCGGGTCTCCGCCACCAAACTGTATCCAGAAAATATCCATTTCAAAAGACACATATTCCGGGTTGGTATTCGTAATAATATAATCGAGCAAGGTGCCATTGCCGTATGGCTGAAATTCATAACCATGTGCATGGTAGCAAAGCGTAAGCCCGCTATCCTTTAAAACCTTCCCGGCTTTGTTGAAATCATCGCAGGCTTTTTTAGCATCTTCGATAGTTAATACATCCTTGTGAGGTATCCATGCACACATCACATAGCTGGCGCCGAGCAATTTTGCATCATGTGCTACGGCATCGGGTGCTTTTACTAATTGGTTATAATCTGCGCCAGTAGCAGGAATGCTAATGCCCCTTGCATCGCACATCTTTTTAAATTCTTCAGGCGGCATTTTGTTGCTGCCTCCCTCCATTTCGGTAAAGCCCATCGCTTTTATGGTGTCTAAAGTTCTTGCAATATCTACTGGGAAACTTTTTCTAAAAGTATATGCTTCCACTCCTAAGGGAAAAGTATATAATGGTTGGCCACTTTGCGCAAGTGCAGTTGCCTCGATCGACAAACAAATAAGAATTATCGGGATATACAGGATTGGCTTCTTCATGTTGAGCTTTTTTTATTTCAATTTACCATAAATAAATTTAAATGATAATGATGCAAAAAAATTAAACTTGATAAAACTCAAAAATGCTGTTGGAGGTTAATAAACGCATTGCTTCCCGCTGGCCACAATTTTTATTGGATAGTGAATGCGGTGAAAACTGATGGAACATAGTGGTGGTTGAGATATTTAGCCGGATAATCATGCTGGTTTTATTTTTAAATATTAAATATGTTGTAGATTAGAGCAAAAATAATTTCACATGAAAAGAAAGTTCTTATTTGCTGTTGCAGTATGCTGCTGCTTTATATTTTTAATGGCGATATCTGCTTCACTTGATGGCCGATGGAAAGGCACGCTCACGACTCCTGACGGCGAGGATATCCAGGCGGTCTATAATTTTAAAGTGGACGGCGATGTACTAACGGGCACTGCTGAATCTCCCAATGGTACAGTCACTATCGACAGTGGTAAAGTCGCCGGCGATACCTTCTCTTTTTCGGTGACAGTTGACGGTAACGCTTACCCGCACACAGGCAAAATGTACGATGATTCCTGCGGGGTGGATGTGAATTTTGGTGGTGGACAAATGGTGCATGAGACGCTGGTGAGGGATACGGCGAGGTGAGACAAGTAAAAGGAAGCTCTCCGCCTTGTCCCGCAACAGACAACGCGACTACCTAAAGGAGATTCTGGCGGTGGAAAACCAACAAAGAAAGGCATAGCCGCGACCGCAGCTATGCCTTTCTTTTATCTATCGAACTTCAGAACTTTACTTTACTGAATAAGCATACATGGCATTCTCCCCTTGGCCAGCCTTTAAAATACCGGGTATACCAACGCCAAAGTAAAGGCTGTTACCAGCTACGCGCAGGTAGGAAATGATCGGCGACGGATTTTTCAGGCTGAGGAGTTGCTCGCCGTTGTCGGCGTTATAGGCTTTCACCGTACCGTCCAGCGACCCAACAAAATAGACGTCATTGGCAAGGTAGCCTGGTATGATGGCAGCCGGCTGCGCCTGGTCCTTCACCCACAGCTGGTTCCCGGTCGCCGCGTCCAATGCCTTCACCGAAATTGGATGCTGGCTCGGATCTTGGGTATGGTTGTAGCCATTGTTGCTCCAGGCAAAAATGGTGCCCTCCCCTATAGAGGCCTCCCCGTGCATACCGCCGTCTACACCACCATAGCCCACTAAGGTGCTCCATACTTTCTTTCCTGTTATAGCATCAAAGGCATAAAATAACCCGCTTTTCTGTGCGCCACCAACCAATTTACGGTCCTTGCCATTTACTTTGGCAACAAATAATTGCGCACCTCCGCCGAAGTCATAGTCGGGCCCTATCGGATCAGCGGGGGTCCACACGTCATGCGAGGTTACTTGATTATACCATCGGATAACGCCTGTTCTGGCATCCACCGCCACCATTGCATCCGACATAGCTGATGCCGTTCCGGTGTAATTATTGCCGGTGGTGAAGTAGAGCATGTTGAGCTCGGGGTCAAGGGCAAAGGAGGTCCACATGGATACACCATTTTGTGGTGCCTCCACCAGGTTTCTTTCCCATATCTTTTTTCCGGTGTTGGCATCCAGCGCCATCACTTTCCCCTGAAAGTGGGGCTTGTAGTCTTTATTCTTCACGGTTAAAGCCTCTTCCACGGACTGCAGCCCGATATACACCAAGCCATTGTGATACATCACTTCACCCAAATTCCCGGCCTGCTTGTCATCGGCGAAGTCCGTCTCCCACAGCACACCGCCCGTGGAAGGATTCAGGGCGAAGGCTTTCCCCTCCACGCTGGCTTCAAAAAGCTTGCCGCCCCCCAGCGTGCCTATGCCGGCAAAGCCATGCCAGGCCCACATGGTCATTGGTTCCTCTACCTTGTTCTTCCAGATCAGAGCGCCTGTGTTGGCATCTACTTTATAGATAGTGCCGCCCCAGTCTCCGAAGTACAGGCCCGTCTCATCCAGAATTGGGCCGTGGGAAACGGGAGCCTCCGTGATGTATTTCCAGTTCAGGCTCATGCCCTTTACATTGCCACTGTTGATGGTGCTCTCCTTCGTGGCGTGGTGGTTATACAAGGTTTTTTGCACCAGCGGGTCCACATGAATCACCGTCCCCGGATCACCCGAATGTCCGATGCGGTCGTAGAATTTGTAGCAGGCTGACAGGCTGACAAGTAACAAAAGGAAACCTCCGCTAACAAACTTTGTTAGCTGTGTGTAGTTGTTTTTAATTTTCATGACTTTCATCAAGCCCGATTTTGGTGTGTTCATAATATTATTTTTAAAAATGATGAATCAAGACATTTTTGTGAGCAAACGCTCTCGTTAAACACTTCTGTTTACCTAAAAGATTATGTGAAAGTTTTCCTAAAAAATATCAATAAACATGCCGTATTTGACTGGGTCTGTTATGTTTCCTCCAGTGCATGCGTTCGACCTGCAATAAAATCAATGACCGGTCAACTTCTCTGTCTTTGCCGTCTCCGGCGGGAATCCGGCGAGTGAACGAATATTAAATTAAAAAATTTAGTTGCTTGACCGTTGTTGGCGTTGTTAGAAAATACTGAAAACGCAGGTGACAAACGTTCGCTGCATTATAAGATGTGCCTGATTTTATAACCGTCGTCCCGACTCCAAAAGACTATATTGTTTACCCGTTAAAACTATACTGATGTTGTGTTCATGGAACTGCTTTAAACCCTCAGAATCCCAACCACCGCCATTGTTACGTGTTCCCGAAAACGGGACAAGTTGTGCGGATGGTTTTGCGGCATATCAATAATTGTTCCATTATCAACAATCATCACTCGCAATAAATTGTGCTATGGGGGTCAAACTGATATTGGCGATGCCGGGCTTCAAAATCATCAGCACCAACAGTCGAGTAAGCAAGGGGATTTCACCCCAAGCTTCTCACACAACCGTACGTGAACCTCTCGATTGATAGGGCTCTTGTTATCCATCATGCTTTTATTCCCAATCGCACTGTTGGCGCAAGCGTCCTTGTGCCGGAATTGAAAAGAGGTTACATCACCTCGTAACAGCAATTAGTGATACAAAGGCCACACGATTTTCATAAATGTAATGTTTGATTAAATTAAGATTTAAAGCCAGATAAATATGCGGTAACTACACGCCGGACCGAAGTAGAAAGCAATGAAAACAGTGTGCAGGATAATGAGAAACATTCGGGCGCTACGGAGCAGGAAGTAAAAAAGCAAAATGCGGATAACAGTAAAAACTGATACCCGCATTTACCACAGTGCCTTCATATTAAGAACGACCCCAGGTGTTTTCAAACTCTTTGCGCTTATAAAAATCGCCAGTGTCTTCATCGGATCCCTTATCGGTAGACCCGGGGAAATAATTACTAAAAACTATTAATTCATAGTCCCGGTCAACATCGGTGCCTTTGCTAAAGCGGCTGGTTTTGGCAAAAGTTTCATAGTTGATTTGACTGGCATGCGCAATTTTATTTTCTTCATCAAGCTCCACCATTCCTATTGGAACAATCAGGTGGTTTTCCCCATTTTCATTTAAAAATTCATGCACGCCGTCAGAGGCTTTTGCAGCATACGTGTCGTGCCCGGCTTCTATTATATCTTCATCTACTTCTACATCCAGGTACACAACTCTCTCGGCATTTTTGTTCACCAATAATCCATCTACTTTCCCAACGGTGCGGTGGTCTGCATCTTTTACTTCCCAATCTCTTACGTCAGGATAATCATCAGCTACTTTATAGTCTGATAATTCATCTAAGTAAAAAAGGTTTTTATTTTTTTCGTCTGTCATAATATATTTTTAATAAGGTTAATTAATTCATTTTTTTAAGCAGGTCAGCGGCATCATCGAAAAATGTTTTCACTGTATGCTTTTGATCCAAAGTGAGGTCTGCCGTGCTTATATCTTTAGAAGCATCTTTCACTTTCTGGCTCTCAGCGTTTAGCTGCGGGTATTTTGCCTGCTGCATATTTTGCATTGCTGTACTCAATTTGCTTGTGGCATCTTTAATGTAATCTGCATGTGTAGTAGCCGTCGCGTCATCGGTTATTTTATCCGCATCTTCCTTAGCTTTATCCAGCTCAGCTTGTACATCAAAGCTTTGTTTATCTGCCGTTGCTTTAGTTGCATCAATTAATTTTATTAATGCATTATGAGTAAACACATGGTCGATGCCCATAGTCGCTGTATCAGTGTTGACATAGGTAACAAAGGCGTCGACGGTATTATTGTTATCATTAGGGTTCGCAGTGTTTGTACTATCCGTAACAGGTGTTGTTGTGGCAGCAGCATCTGTTACATTATCATCGTTATCTTTTCTAAAAAATAGAAAATAGAGGATGATCGCAAGCACAACCAAACCGGCAATGATCCAGGGCCATATTGTTTTTTTCTTTTCAATTTTAATTTCTGCCATAATATTTTTTTTTAAGGTTAAATATTTTGATTTATAAAAAGGATAGAACTTATTGTTCTTCCCGGGATGTTTATCATTTCAGCGTGAAAACAATCCTATACAAATAGCAAAATGATGTTTCCAAACTTTTCATTAATTGGTTCTTAAAACTACCTGGCCGTTTGCATATTGCACTTCAGCATCATCTTCGGCGGTTATAAAAAAACCTGTGGGCTTATACGGAGTAACTG
>JBBPZF010000244.1:0-4047 GCA_038199105.1 Chitinophagales bacterium
AATTTTTTTGGATGTTTTTTTATTTACAAAAACAGTGATTGGTTCAATGTAAGTAGTCATATCGCCTGAATAAATTATCTAATTATCGCTTGATTCTTTATCTCCACTTTTGGAACGGCGCAGTTTACTTTAACTGAATTCAGAGTAGAAAAGAAATTAAATGTTGCCTGCAAAAATTAAATAATTACACCACCTGGTTTTTCAACAAATCTTCAAAAACATCTCTCTTACGAATAAGGCTTGCTTTGCCATCTTTTACAAAAACTTCTGCGGGCTTAAGCCTCGAGTTAAAATTGGAAGACATTTCAAAACCATAGGCGCCTGCATTGTAAAAAACCAACAGGTCACTTTCTTTAATTTCATTAATTTTTCTATCCCAGGCAAAAGTATCTGTCTCGCAAATATTTCCTACAACCGTATAAATGCGCTCGGGGCCTTTTTCATTACTGATGTTTTCAATATTATGAAACGATTCGTAAAACATTGGTCGTATCAAATGATTGAAGCCGCTGTTAACACCTGCGAAAACGGTGGCAGGAGTTTGCTTTACTACATTGGCTTTTACAACAAAATAGCCGGCTTCACTTACAAGATATTTGCCGGGCTCAAACCATACCTGGATTTTCTTGCCTTGTTCTTTTTCAAAGGTCTTAAACGCAATTGCAACTTTTTGCGCAAGCAAATCAACATCCGTTTCTATATCACCCTCTTTGTACGGAACTTTAAAGCCGCTGCCAAGATCAATAAAATTTATGTTGGGAAAATGTTCTGCCATGCCGAACATAACTTCGAGGCCTTGCAGAAAAACATTTATATCTTTTATTTCGCTGCCCGTGTGCATGTGAATACCGGTAACATTAAGACCGGTGCTTTTTACCACTCTTTCTATATGGCGCATCTGGTGAATGCTTATACCGAATTTACTATCAATGTGGCCGGTGGAAATTTTAAAATTACCGCCAGCCATAATGTGTGGATTTAGCCTTACGCATACCGGGTAGCTCCCTCCGTATTTATGGCCAAATTGCTCTAATATAGAAATGTTGTCAATGTTTATGATCACGCCTAATTCTTTCGCTTCAATTATCTCGGCAAGGTCAACGCAATTTGGCGTGAATAAAATATCTTCCTTAGTAAAACCCGCCATCAACCCAAGCTTTACTTCGTTGATGCTTACACAGTCAAGTGAAGCGCCGAGGCTTTGCACATACTTTAGTACATTGATATTAGCAAGGGCTTTGCAGGCATAGAAAAATTTTGCATCACTCTTCCTGAAAGCAGACACGAGTTTATTATACTGCTCTGCTATTTTTTCTGCATGATAAATGTAAACAGGAGTACCAAACTCGTTGGCGATCTCCGCAAGTTGGCTGTGATTTAGGGCCTCAGGCATGCTGATAAATTTATTTTGTTCTTATGCTAAATTGCTTACTCGGAATTTTGCTTTGCCGGTTCCTCTTCCGTGCCGGAAGATTCAACCTCTCTAATATTCATATCAGTTATAATATCCAATTCTTCTTCGGCATTTATTTCTTCGGCATTTACTTCTTCCGCGTTCACTTCTTCAGTGATTAATTCTTCTGTGTTTATTTCTTCGGCATTCAATTCTTCTGTATTCATATCAGTTGGAATGTCTAATTCTTCTTCGTAAACGGATATTTCCTTCTCAGCATTTTCAATTTTCGTTGCCTCAATTATTTCCTGGTTTAATACTTCCTGTATTTTCGGAAGATCGTCAGGGGAGTTAATTCCGAAATAATCCATGAATGATTTAGAAGTTGTATAGATAAGAGGCTTGCCTGGTGCATCTTCTTTCCTTCCGGCAATTACCACCAACTCTTTTTCCAATAATTTTTGTACAGCGTAATCACAGTTTACTCCGCGTATTATTTCTATGTCAGATTTTGTTACGGGTTGTTTGTAGGCAATTATAGAAAGCGTTTCCAGGGAAGCAACTGAAAGCTTCTTTAAAAATTTATCCCCGCTAAGTTGTGCTATTGTTTTATGATATTCTTTTTTGGTAAGAAATTGCCAGCCACCACCGCTTTCTACTATTTCAAATGGATAAAACTCTGAACTATATTTTTCTTCTATTGCCTTAATTGAAGCTTCGACCTGCTCATGCGTTGCGCGATCTTCAATGAAGCCAAGCGCGCCATTAATTAGTTCTACTAATTCATCTGCGGATAAGGGTTTATCGCTTGCAAAGATTAATGCTTCTATATGTGGGATTATTTGGCTTATTTCCATTCGTTATTTAGGCATTGGTCATTTTATTGGTCAATAAGTCATTGGTCAATAGGTCATTGGGTCATTCGTCATATATCAATCTGTTTATTAGTTAATCAGGGATCTTGGTGTTTTCTTGTAATCCAGATTGACCAATTGATTTGATGTAGGCATTTATAAGTTTTAAATACTTTTCAAACAATATTCTTAGCTCTGTATTTTTTTCTTTCGTAATTAATTTTCTTTTTGTTGCCTTTCTTAAACAACTGGTGCACTCATAAGCCGAGCCCCTACTATAATAATTAAAATTTTTATTCTCTTTGAAAAAAAATCTGCCATAACCTTCAGCAATATTTAATGCGATCGAATCAGCTGCTCTCACGAATTGTTTTCCCAACGTATCCTTATTAAAAAAATCCCACGTATCCACAATGTCCCAAATATCATCTCCGATTTGCATGGCAACCTTGTAAACCTCCAGATCAATTAATTTTATCATGACCAAAAATTATTTAAAACTTATCGGTCAGTGCCTATTGACCATTGACTTAATGACCATTGACCAATGACTTATTCCCCTTCAGGGGGGTAGGGGTTTACCCCTGCAACGCCGCCGCTCCACTTACAATTTCCGTAAGCTCGGTTGTAATGGCAGCCTGCCTTGCACGGTTGTAGCTTATTTTCAATGACTTTAAAAGTTCCTGGGCATTATCAGTTGCTTTGTCCATAGCCGTCATACGGGCGCCGTGCTCACTTGCGTGCGCATCCAGGATTGCCTTATATAATTGCGTATTTAAAATTTTTGGCATTAGCTCCTGGATCAAAATAGCTTTATCCGGTTCGAAAATGAAATCAGCATTTGCCTCGCCTTTCTTCTTCTCTGTTTTTTTTACAGGTAAAAATTGCTCTGCTATATAATTCTGTGTCCCGGCATTTTTAAATTCACTGTAAACCAACTCTACAGCATCCACTTCACCTTTGGTAAATGCATCCATTGCAAATTTTGATGCTACTGCAATATTTTCAAAACTGAGATCAGAAAAAATACTCCAGTATTGGTCAATTACTTTATACTTATTTTTTGTAAAATGCTCATATCCTTTTTTACCTACCGGTAAAATTTCGGCTGCTGATTTTTCTGCCAGTGAAGGATATTTTTCACGGATTATTTGTTTGGCAAGTTTGATAAGATTGCTGTTGTAACCTCCGCATAATCCCCTGTCGCTGGTAATCACAATTACTAAAACTTTTTGTACTGGTCTTTCAGCAGCAAGTGCCATTCCTACATTAGCATCAGCATTGCTCACAATATTATTGAGCATCTCCTGCAGCTTTTTTGCATACGGCCTCATTTGAATAATAGCATCCTGTGCTCTTCTAAGTTTGGCCGCGCTAACCATCTTCATTGCCTTGGTTATTTGTTGCGTGCTTTGTACACTTGCGATCCTGTTTCTTACTTCCTTTAATGCGCCACTCATATTTTTTTATTTATGGGTGGCAAAGTTAAGTGAATGAATGTATAAAACCATGTAGGGTACATTCACAATAAAACCCCTGACGGAGGCTTTTTTAATTTGTAATGGTTACCCGCATTTATAAAAATCCATTAAGCAATAACCTGTAGGTGTGGGTGCTTTACTGCCACAAGTAATTTTTACAGGGGTTAAAAGAGATATTCAATGTAGCAGGAAGGTGGCCGAATTCTTTTAAATGCGCTTGAAAAAATATCCACGTTTTGATAGCCAAAAAAATCCTGCATCTGAACTACTTTAAGTTAAAATAAAACTTTCAGGACGTCTTATATTCTTTTTTAAAGCG
>JBBPZF010000245.1:0-2210 GCA_038199105.1 Chitinophagales bacterium
TAAGTCTGTAGAAGATAAAAAGAAAAAACTTTTGCTGACGACTATGCCGCAACAGGCTGATAAGATAAAAGAAACGAAGAAGCCTGAATTTGTAATCCCGGATAATCCACTAATAGGCGCACATAGCATGTTAATGGATGATAAGCAAAATGAATTTTATAATGTGCTTGATTGTTCTCTGAAAAATTACCTGGCTGGAAAATTTAAAGTGCCCATAGAAGAGCTTACTAAAAAAAGAATAAATGAAGAGTTAGATAAATGCAATGTTAGCCTTGGTACTTCTTTAATGCTTAACTCCCTGCTTGATGAAGTAGAATTGAATGTGTATGCTCCGCCATCCAATTCAAATCACCTGAAGAATGTTTATGAAAAAGCTTCAGAAGTAGTTGCCCTGCTTGATAAACAAGTTTGCTAATCATCAGTAAATTTGTAACCTAAGCCCCTCACAGAGTGAAAGAATTTTGGATTGCGGCTATCCTTCTCAAAATATTTTCGAAAGTTTAAAATGAAGTTATCAATGGTTCTAGTAGTAGGATAAACATTATAGCCCCATACAGCCTGCAAGATTTTTTCACGGGTTACCACTTCATTTTTATTCTCTATAAGCAACTTCAATAGCATAGCCTCTTTTTTTGTGAGTGCTATTGTTTCACCATCAACTGTTGTGCATTCGAGCGCTTTAAATTTAATTTTGCTTTGCCCAAATGAATATTCGTCAGCTACCTGCGACTTTGCAGAAATGCGCTGGCTTTTGTTTATAAGCTTATTTACCCTTATCAATAGTTCTTCCAGATCAAATGGTTTTGTGAGGTAATCGTCAGCGCCTTTCTTTAAGCCGAGGACTCTATCTGCGCTGCTGTTTTTTGCGCTTAACATAAGAATAGGAATTTCTGTATTGCTCAGCCTTATATTTTCGCAAACGCTTATTCCGTCTATCTCAGGAAGCATTACATCAAGTATTATAAGATCAAAATATTCATTTCGCACTGCATCGAGTGCGGCTGCGCCATCATAGGCTGAGGTTACTTCATAACCTTCTATTTCAAAATTCAACCGAAGGGCTTCCTGCAAATTTTCTTCGTCTTCCACAAGCAGTATAGAAAGTTTTTTTTGTTGCATATTGTTTCAATAAAAATCAAGAATGCTTAAGAACTGCAAAATTTATTTCAAAAATACTTCCATGCGGAATATTATTTATTACATGAATACTTCCGTTATGCTCTCTTATTATTGTTTTAGTGAGATATAAGCCAAGGCCTGTTCCTTTCGTTTGATTATTATCGCCGCGGTAGTATTTTTCGAAAATTTTTTCTTTTTCAATATCACTTATACCACGTCCTTCATCAATTACCTGCGCCGTCACCAGTTTATTTTTTGTAAAAAGTTTTAGCAAAATTATTTCCTCTTTACGGGAATATTTTATGGCGTTATCTAAAAGATTATTTAAGGCAAGCTGCAATAACAATCTGTCGCCTTCTATAAATACCTCATCACTTATATCTGTTTTAATTTTTCTGCCTGTAAAGCGGGCAATAAAATTTTGAGCACATTCACCGGCGAGTTGTGAAAAATCAATTTCCTCTTTTACAATTTTGTAGTCACCTGCTTCTATTTGGCTGGTAAGGAGAATATTATTGCAGAGCGCATTCAGGCGGTTAGCTTCCTGTATGGTCATGTCAATAAGCTTTTGTTGCTGCTCAGCATTGAGCATTCGCTTTTGCAAAGTCTCCAGGTTAAGCTTGGTTATTGCTATGGGCGTTTTCAACTCATGTGTAATCGCCATCATAAAATTTTGTTGTTGCTGCGATTGACGGAGTTGCCTGTTGATCGCTCTAAACACAAATACAGCACCTGTAACAATCAATAAAAAAAAGGTGGCGCCTTCCCCAATATACTGAAATGTCTTCCTGTTTTTTGCCTGTGCTATTTTGCTCATGTTTTGTCCGGCTGCAGGATCTTTCTCATCTATCATTTCAAGCCGGTAAAACGTAAGTTCATCATTTTGGTTATTGAGTGCTATGTACCAAAAAATTAACGCCGCTATTATGTAAGTAAGAAGGAACCAATACAAAATGTAGATGGTGCGCAGCCGCTTTATTTTTAATTTATTTTTAAGCGACTCTAATTAATCCAAGAGAATTAAAAAATTATAAAATAAAAAAATGCCAGCTTATTTTTATTTTTTTTATAATATAATTTTCTCTTGAAAA
>JBBPZF010000246.1:0-3250 GCA_038199105.1 Chitinophagales bacterium
AATGCTATTAATAATATTTGCTGAAACCGGCCTGTTTGCCAGATTTTTTTTGCCGGGTGACAGCTTATTATTTACAGCCGGCATTTACATACATGAGCTTGCCTCTAATTTTTTCAATGCGCATTATGATGCTTCAGTTTTTTTTAATTTCCACTACGGGCTTATATTATTATTTGTAATTGTAGCCTCGTTTGCCGGCAATGTGGCAGGCTATTGGTTTGGATATAAAACAGGGCCGGTAATGTTCAAATGGAAGGATGGTTTTCTATTTAAGAAAAAATATTTAATACGGGCAAATGAGTTCTACCAACATTATGGAAACGGTACTATTTTCTTTGCCAAGTTTCTCCCTATCATCAGAACCTTTGCACCGCTTGTTGCCGGTATAGTAAAAATGCCAAAAAAGAATTTTATTCTTTATAATATTTTAGGAAGTATTTGCTGGGTTACATTATTAATGCTGAGCGGGCACTTCTTACAGTCATGGATCGAAAAAAAATATGGCTTCAGCCTTAAAGATCATTTAGGCTTGATAACTATCATTATTGTAATAATTACAACCTTACCTGTTTTATACAAATTGATATTCGGAAGAAAGGAAGAAAAGCTGAAACCCGCGGCAAAATAAGCAGATGATAAAATCTGATCGGGAAGTTCCATCAAACTTTCTCCGAATTCAAGAAATATTTTCGCCTATCCTAATAACCTAAACCAAAAATTATGGAAAAGAAAAACGAAAAATTAAATAAAGTTGCCAGGATCACAGTGTATTTCTGGATCATGAAAGTGGTTGCTACCACATTAGGTGAAATGCTTGGCGACTTTTTCTCCATGTCACTAAACCTGGGATATATCATAAGCCTGGGAATTACAGTTGCATTTCTTTTAATTGTGTTGATCTCACAATTAAAAGTTGAGAAATTTCACGCTGTTCTTTATTGGCTCGTCATCGTAGGAACCACTACGGTTGGTACTGAAATTTCAGACCTTATGGATAGAACTTTGGGGCTCGGCTATACGTGGGGCTCTCTCATACTTTTTTCATGCCTGCTCCTCACTTTATTTTTGTGGCATAAAAATGAAAAAGAAATAGAAGTGTATCCCGTGACCGAACGCAGCGTAGAAACCTATTATTGGATTGCTATATTATTTTCCAATAGCCTCGGCACCGCATTTGGCGATTATTTAACTGATGTTATAGGATTGAGCTATCTGACGGGCGCTTTGGTAACGGCCGGTATAATAGTCGTGGTGTTGCTGCTTCATTATTATACGGAAATAAACAGGATACTGCTTTTTTGGATAGCTTTCATTTTCACCCGTCCGTTTGGGGCCACCTTTGGTGATCTAATGACAAAACCCACATCAAAAGGAGGCCTGCATTTCGCAAGAGGTATCGCAGCGTTAATAGCAGCCGCTGTATTAGGTATCGTTATTTTTTTTTCACACTATAAGCAGAAAAAAGAGGAATCGAGCAAAAGCTGACCGCGGATATAAATTGATCCTTCACCTGGCGCTGTGATAAGTTAAAAGCTCAGCTAAATTTTTAATGCATTATTTGAAAGTGTATTTTTTAAGCAATGAAACAATTTCAGATTGATAGTTTCGATGCAGTAAATAATTTCCTGTTTGAAATATACAGCAGGTCCGAAAAAATATTTGATCCTGCTTTGGATATAAAAGATTTGAAAGATAACGAGGGTAACCTGGTTTTTACAGAATCCGAATCGGCCTGGTTGGATGGAGTACTAAACGAATATTTTATTTATTGTGTATTGAACGATCTAAATATTGATACCCTTACTGCAATTGCTCAGTGTGATTTTTAAAAATTTAAAAGCCAATGTTTAATTTTTTACAGATCCTGCTAACTTTTAAGAAGTTTACTAAATCACCACTTCTGCTAATATTCAATAATCTTATCATACTCTCTTAAAGTTTTGTAGTGCTTCATTGTTTTATTTAAAAATCGGTATCCTTTCAAAAACTTCCAATAAGGCAAACCTGATTTATGATTGAAGCTGCTTATTTCGTATAAAATTTTCCAGTGCCTGATTACCTCTTTATAGGCTTGCATCAAAGTAAACTTTTCTGCAAACACATGATTGGGAATAGAACCTGCACCATTAAATTCTAATATTGAAAAGTTTTTACCTTTTTTTAGATCTTCAACTGATAAGCATTTGATATCATAACGGCCATAATAAAAATTATTTGCCAGGCTTATTTTGTCGAACAATGCAAGCAATTCATCATCTATAAATCGGGACAAATCATAAAATTTAGAACCATGGTACCGGTTTCCTATTACAGATAAATAAAATAGCTCTTCCTTCTTTAAAATTTTATCTAATGCCTCCTCATGAAGCTTATTTAATTCCTCTTTTGTGTTTGCCTCTGCGCTTTTTTTTAATAATTCTTTAATAGTGGAAACGCCATCACCTTTTAAAACCGGCAATTGTTTTGAGATAAACCCGCTTATCTCACCGTTCTTTTTAAAAGGCTTACGATTATAAAAAATACATACTTCCAAAGTATATTCTACATAGTCCTGGATCATGTAAGCGACCGGCACTTTTTGATGATACTTTCTTAGCTGCTCTTCATTTTCTATTTTTCGTACCAATATGCCTTCTGTGCCTACTTCCGGTTTTACAATAAAAGGATAGGGGATGCTACACTTTTGTATGCGGGTAATTACATCGTTAATATGTTCTTGTGGCTGTAGGTAAATAGTTCGGGGATAACAATTCTGTGGAAGCTGTAAATACATCTCACGTTTGCTCTCGCCTTCAAAGCCCCCAAAAGTCAGGGTAGGATTGGAGGTACTGAAGAACCATAACGATCGGCTTTTAATACAATACCAAAGCCAAATAAATGAGATAGGAAAATAAAACGTGTGACCTGGCCAATCGTACCAGTTTTTAATTTTCTTAAACAGGCTTTTCAATTTCATTTGGTTCTAAAAGGCATATTCTTTAGCCTCTATCAGCCTGTTTGCTGCATCGGCATAAATTATTGTCGGCTGCGACATTTCTGCCTCATCATGCATATTTACATAACCAAAAGCCAGTACATGAATTTTATCGCCATTATTAAATTTTTTTGATGCAGCGCCATTCAGCGAAACGAAACCATTCTTTTTACTTTTAATTACATAAGTAATTATCCTGTTCCCGTTAGTTAAATTATTTACATGTACCTGTTCAAAAATTCGTAAGCCCGATGCTTCTATAATTTCTTCCGGCAA
>JBBPZF010000247.1:0-4292 GCA_038199105.1 Chitinophagales bacterium
AAAAACAAATGCAAAAGCCGAAGCTATCAATAGTAAAATACAAAGATTCATAGCAGCCAATTATGGCGTGAGAGACAAAGATTTCTTTATGTACAGATTAGCTCGCTATTACTCATAGCACATCAAAATATTAATTAGCCGAAAATTGTATTGATATTAATAGTGAATAATTATTAGTATCAAAGACACAACAATTAATAAAGAGATGGTTTTGAAGAATCATAAATCCAATGAAATATTCAGTTAATTTCTTCAACCGCCGGTAGCAAATCAATAAAATAAAAGCCCGTAGGAGGCCGGGGCGTTGTGTAACATTCTTTATCTCCGTCGGCAGGAGTTTTATATTCTTTGTAAACTATTTCGCCTGTGTCAAAACCTATAGGAGATTTGAAACCAGGGCCGTCAAAAACAAATGAATGGTATTCGCCGTTTTCACCGCATGCGTCTATATCGTTGGGCAAGTCCTTTACAAATGATTCATTGATGAGCCTTCCGCAAAAGCTTTTGTCAAGAAATTTTGTATTTACGCAAACGATAATTGCTTTGAAACCAAGAGAAATAAATTCATTTATTAATTCGCTGCTGTCAATTTTCCAAATGGGAAAAATGCCTCGTATGTTTTGTTTGGCTAATTGACTTTCACGATAAATTTTTAAATCTTCTAAAAAAATATCGCCAAATATTGCATGGCTGAAACCATCTTTCTTAAATAAATTATAAGAAGTATTTACAGCTTCTTCATATTCATCCATGCCCGGTTGTTCAGAAAGTTCAATGGTGTTTAATGGTAATTGCAGAGACGCAGCCTGTTGTTCAAGAAGTGATCTTCTTACGCCGTGCATTGAAATGCGATCGTGCACATGATTAACAGAGGTAAGCAAGGCCTGTATATTTATATTTTGCTGCCTGGCATGATACAATGCAAGTGCTGAATCTTTACCACCACTCCAGCTTATAAACGCTTTCATTGGTAAGAATGAATTTTATAATTAGAAATATTCTTAAACTTATTATGATATTTAGCTTGCAATGAAAATAATTCGGGATGAAATAATGAAGCCAGCAATTCAATTCCATCTACTAAAGTTGATGCGCTTGGTTGTGTAAATAAATCAAAATCTACAACAAATACCTGTTTGTTTTTTACTGCCTCTATACTATTCCAACCTGCCTTTTCTGTAAGTAAATGCAGCTCCTGCAGGGAGCGGCTCACCTCAAATCCACAGGGAGCAATTACTAAAACTTCAGGGTTATACCTGCATATTTTTCCCCATGATGTTACAATGGAATCGCCCGAAGGATTGCCCAGCATATCAATGCCGCCTGCCTGTGCAATTTGAAATGGAATCCAATGCCCGCAATTATAAACAGGCTCTATCCATTCCAGCAGCGATACTCTTTTCAATGGCATATTATTTTTCCTGAGTGTATCAAGGATCGTATCAGTTCGCTTTTGTAAGCCACTCAAATAATGATAGGCAGCTTCTTCTTTGCCAAGCGCTTTTGCAATGGTGATTGCAGTTGCATAAACATCATTTAGATTTTGCGGCGTTAGCGGAACAAGTATCGGCTGTTTGGAGAGCTTTGCTACTGCGGCTTCTGTGCAGGCTGTATCTATCTGGCATACTTCACATACATCCTGCGTAAAAATTACATCGGGTTCAATTTGTTGTAAAATTTCTTCATCAACATAATACATATTTTTTCCCTGCGCTTTTGAGGCTGAAAATATTTTATCAATTTCTGCGCTGGTATATTGTTTTCCTTCCAATACATAACGCACTACTTTTTGCTTTTCAGCAAGCGCGATAGCAGGGCATTCAAACGTAACGCCATACAGCATTTCCTGCAAGCCCATGTCGTAAATCATTTGTGTAGCTGCCGGTAAAAAGGAACATGCTCTCATCAAAAAATATTTAATTGGTCTTGCCCCAACCTCTCTCCGAAGAGAGGGAGCAGGATTTTAAACAGGAAGTCTGAAGAAATAATTATTAAGCCTTTGCGAGGAAGAAATATTTTCTTTTCATTAATTCAATTGAACCAAAAAGTATAATACCATACACCACAGTTCCCGCAAGAAAGCGCCATTCAAAGGGTATTGCAGCCGAAAGACAATTGGCAAAGCCTTGTAAATTCTGCGCATAAATAGTGGACCCTATCCATACGCCGATGTCACTTATTACCCAATGAATAAGCACACACACGATAACTGAAATAATAAAGTTACGGGTAGTTACTTTTTTTAAAATGATTCTTCCCGCAACTGTCATTAATGCAAAAGCACCATACACCCAATACCAGCCGCTGTATAAAAATCCATTGCCATAAGCTTTGAAAACGGTTTGATGTAAAATGAAATCTGATATAAATAAAGTGAGAATAGGGAAAGCGAACCCTTTCCATTGTTTGTTGAAGTAAGCGCCACCAAAAAGTGCCATTGCGCCAACTGAAGAGAAATTTGCCAGTGGCGATATTTCATGATTGAAATTAAATATTACTCTCACAAGAGCAACAGCAAAAATAAACAAGAGCAGAACTGCTGTACGCGGATCGAATTTAAAAATTGACATAAAATATTTTTATAGCTTGAAAAAAATTAAAAGTTGGTACTTGCTCCAATGGTATAGTTTAATCTGCGGCTATTGTAGCCCGGTATATCAAAATATTTTTGATCAGTAATGTTCCTGATATCTGCAAAAACACGAACCTGTTTTATGAAATTATAGCTTGCATAAAAATCCACCGTATAGTATTGTGGCATCAGTTCCAGACCAGCATCGTATTGCCCTTTTATTCTTGTGCCAATAAAACGAAATGAAGGCATCAACGTTAATCCTTTTACAGGCTCTACTGTAAGTACGCTATTGAAAGTAAAATTCGGCCGGCGATATAAATTTTTCACTTTCACTTTGTCTTCTTCACCTTCTCCATCTATATAAGTAAAATTGTTTACCCAATTGCCAATGTTGCCAATTGCAGTATTGCTCTCCACCTCAAATCCATAATCATGCTGTTTATCACGATTGGTATACTTGCTTACATAATTAGCATCAGTATAAAAAATTATTAAATCCTTTATATCTCTTATAAAGCCAACAAGCCTTAAAGAATTCTTTTTATTGTTGCTTAAACTCTGAACACCTATTTCGTAGTTAGTACTTTTTTCCGGCTTCAGGTCTTTATTTCCATACTCGCTATACAACTGGTAAAGCGATGGTATTTTAAAAGCTGAAGAAATATTTACGAACACTTTTGTATTGCCATCTATATTATAAGAAGGATTGAAGCTGTAAGTGGCGTTGCTTCCATAAATACTATGATGATTATATCTTACACCGGCCTCTGCATTAAAATTCTTTATGTTTTGTAACATCAACGACGCATATACGGCATAGTTAGTTGTTGTGGCGCTATCTTTTCCTAACTTTGATGAATACCCGAAAACATAGTCCCTGCTGTAACCTTCATTTGATTGTTCAGTATTTTGTTCAATGCGTTGGGCTCCGGCTGTCAGAGATAGCTTTTTAATCAATTCAACATTTCCATATAATTCTGATACAAAAGATTTCCCTTTAAAACTTCCACGGTAGTAATTGCCGTTTTTTATGTCGGCAGTAGTATCGTTATTGCTTATTCGTTTAGCCATAATTAATGTGTTGGTGAAATGAACAACTCCTTTATCAAATTTATATTGAAACGATAGTGAGTTTATGAAACTGGTATTATTAATAGTGAAATCTTTATCGTCTGTAAAAGCAGCATTGTCTGCATCAGCGTTATATTTTCCATAATTACTAAAGCCTGTTACAGAAAAACTTTTCGTGATTTTATACCCAAGATTTGCCTGGAAAGTATTTTGATTAAAGCCATCTTTATCAAAGCCTGCATTGCCGGTGCTATCATAAGCTGATGAAAATCCGTCACTGTGTATATAATTATAATTTACATTGTAAGTAAGGTTATTAATCTTGCCGCCAATACCTGCCGTTGCCCGTAAAGTATTATAACTTCCATAAGAGATCATTGCGGCAGGGCTCATATTTTTAGCGCCTCCTTTTTTTGTAATAATATTAATAACACCTGCAACAGCATCGCTGCCCCAAAGTGTGCTTTGAGCGCCTTTTAAAATTTCAACACGTTCTATTTGATTAGGGTTTATGTTATTAAGATCAAATGAATTATTGATTTGCGATGGATCAGCAACAGGAATGCCGTCAATCAATATCAGTGTATTACCCGTTCCGGCTCCCCGCAGGTACACATCCTGGTTAGTGCCTAAAGGATTATTGGCG
>JBBPZF010000248.1:0-2655 GCA_038199105.1 Chitinophagales bacterium
CAGCTATTGTTGGATTAGCTATCGTGAAGGTCGTAGGTTGTCCCGCAAGGCTCCTCCCCGGCACCATCGCCATCAAAAAAATCAAAGCACTCATTGTAAGCGCAAAGAGTTTATGCTTATAAAATTTGGAAATAAAAGAATTGTGCTTTTTTAAAACGGCAGTGTAAATTTTCCCCATAATAAAATCCTTAAATGTGATTGTTAAATAGTAAGCGATTTCAGCAGAGGATATAGAAGCACTGGTAAATGGCATTCAGAAGGGAGAGGATTACCTATAAGTATTAACTTAAAAGATTAATCAATGGAATTATAAGCAAGTTCTAAGGGGAAAATGGATGTTTCGGGTAAACGGTATTAGAGAAGATGTTGAATTTACGCTGCAAGATAATATTAAAATCCAATTATCATACTATAGTCCACTATTTTTTTCGCAGGAATTCTCAGGTAAGCGAATAATTAGTACCCTTCAAAGTTTGGAGAGCACTTAATTTCTGCAATTGTTGATTACAGGTAATAAAAATTATTCCCAAAAGATTTGCAAAATCATTGTTCAAACTATAACAAACAGCAAACGCCATTTTAACTGTGTACGGCCATGGGGCTTGCTTCCAGCACTTCTGCAGGCTCACTGTCGGCGTATTTTTTAAAGTTTTCTATAAAGTAAGTGCACAATGTGTTGGCTGCTTTATAATATGCATCTTTATCTTTCCATGCACCTTGCGGGTTAAGTAAATTCGCCAGTACGCCGGGGCACGTTTCCGGCACCTGTATCCTGAAAAATTTATCCGTATGATAGCTAACATTATCCAGGTCACCTGCCAGCGCCGCCGTTATCATGGCCCGCGTATATTTGAGTTTCATTCTTTCACCTGTTCCGTAGGCTCCTCCAAACCATCCTGTGTTCACCATCCATACCTTTACGCCGTTGGCTGCTATTTTTTGCCCAAGCAATTCTGCATAAGCTGCCGCAGGCAACGGCATGAATGGCCCGCCAAAGCAGGAGCTGAACGTCGGTTTTGGGGTTACAACTCCCGTTTCTGTTCCCGCAATTTTTGCTGTATAGCCACTTATAAAATGGTACATAGCCTGTGCCGGTGACAACTTGCTGATGGGAGGTAATACCCCATAAGCATCCGCCGTAAGAAAAAATATATTCTTTGGAACATCACTAACCGATGGCTCTATGGCATTGCGTATGTAACCGATGGGGTAGCTCGCCCTGGTGTTTTCCGTAAGCGCCGCACTGTCAAAATCAACGCTGTTGCTGCCTTCAATGAATGTTGTGTTTTCTACGATGGAACCGTATTTGATCGCGTTATAGATATCAGGCTCGTTCTCCTGGCTTAAGTTGATCGTTTTCGCATAACACCCTCCCTCAAAGTTGAAGATGGAATCATCATCCCAGCCATGTTCATCATCTCCGATTAAGTTGCGCCGCGGGTCTGCGCTGAGCGTGGTTTTGCCCGTGCCACTAAGACCAAAGAAAAGTGCGGTGTCTCCTTTCTCACCTACATTGGCAGCACAATGCATGCTCAAAACATTCTCCTGTTTTGGCAGGATAAAATTCAGGATGGTGAATACAGCCTTCTTTATTTCCCCGGTATATTGCGTGCCACCGATCAGGATAATTTTTTCGGTAAAATTGATAATGACAAAATTCTTTTGCGGTACACCGTCGGTAACGGGATCAGCAAAAAAACGAGGCAGTTGTATCAGATGCCAGTCTATATTTATACCTGCCAGTTCCGCTGGTTTCGGCCGCAAGAACATGTTATAGGCAAAAAGATTGCAACAGGGGTTTTCATTAACCACCCGCACATTAAGCCGGTAACCCGGGTGCGCACATACATAGCAATCCCTCACCCACAGCTTTCGCTCTCTTATATATAGCATCGCTTTCTCCAATAGCTCTTCAAAATAATTGTTGGCTATTGGCTGGTTGAAGCCATTCCAGTCTATGGTCGCCGCAGTTAAGTCGTCTTTCACGATAAACCTATCCTTTGGGCTCCTGCCCGTAAACTCACCGGTGTCTATCACCAATGCTCCCATATCGCTCAACACACCTTCACCTTTTTCAATCGCCTGGCTTATGAGCTTTTGTGGTGAGAGCTGGTAATAAATTTCTTTGTTGTTTATTTTATCAGCAAAGTATTCCTGGATCGTCGTTACGTTAATGACTTTTTTTAAATGAAGAGTTTCCATAATCGGTTTTTAAAAATGAAGCGAATGAAGATGAAGAAAGGCGGGTCTAAAATACCCTGGTTAAATAAACTGACTTACTGGTAAAGTTTTGAAAAGATGCATCACTTCAACACAGGTAAGTAATTAATTTTGCGTGGCGGACAAAATAGGCGCGTCTGCAGCAAGCGCTTCCATCAGGCAACAATAACTGTCTGATTTGTCATTAAATATCTTAGAAGGGTAATCGGGTCTCATATCTTGCCGGGCAAAAATAGAAAATTTATCCGCACTTTACAATTTAAGAGGAAAAAGATGTGCCAATATTATAGGAGATACAAGACAGAATAATGATTCACCGTCATTTTGACGATAGAAGAAATCCCCGAACTTAATATGGCAAAAGAATAACCGCTCCACCATTTAAACGTCCGGAGATTTTTTATTACATCAGACTTACGGTCACGCGTAATCGAA
>JBBPZF010000249.1:0-2901 GCA_038199105.1 Chitinophagales bacterium
CCCAGAGAACGAATAGGATTTAAGCCTTAAAATATTTACATCATAATATAGATTCCAATTCTTTTAAATGATGGATGATGTAAGTCGGCTTTAATAAACAATCAGCCTGTATGTGGTTTACAAAAATGGTATCCATTCCTGCATTGATTGCTCCCTGTATATCTGCGTCAGGGTTGTCACCTATCATTATACACTCTTCAAGTGTTCCCTTTGTTTTATTTAATGCATATTCAAAAATTTCTTTTTTTGGCTTAACTGAATTTGAAATTTCGGAGGTGATGACGTGTTTGAAGTACTTGGACAGGTTGGAATTATTAAGCTTTAGCCATTGTGTTTTTTCAAATCCATTCGTAATTATATGTATTGAATAGCCTTTGTTGGTTAAATAATCGAGTATCTCAAAAGTGTATTCGAACACCTTTTTTTTAGTGGGAAGTATCTCAAGAAATTGTGCGCTCATTTGTTTGGCAAGCTGCTCATCTGCAATTTTAAAATCAAGCAAAGTGCGCCACATTCTTTTCCATTTAAGATCATCGCCGCTTACGTATCCCTTTTGATAACGGTTCCATAAAATAGTATTGTGCTTTGTGTAGGTAGAATAAAATTCTTCAAATTGCATGATTGCTTTTTCCTTAAGCGCAAAAATTTCATACAGCTCATCTAGCGATTCTTTTGCATTAGTATCGAAATCCCATAAAGTATGGTCAAGATCAAAAAAAAGATGCCGGTATTTAGTGTGCATTTGTAATGGCCCTTTCACCTTCTCTTCTCCTATCGCCAACTCGTCACCGGCAGAAGGCTTTTCATTAAAATTTAAAATTTTAGATTTGTTCATCAACATATTTTTATTCAACGTAATACAATCTATGAATATTGTAGTAACAGGCGCGAGCAAAGGTATTGGAAAAGCAATTGCAGCCACTTTTTCCGATCCCGCAAACCAGGTATTTATATGTGCCCGCGATGAAAATCAACTTGCAAAAGTAGCCAATGAGCTTGCCGAAAAAAAACCGGGCGCTGTTGTCCGTTTTTTTCCGGCTGACTTATCTGGCAAACACGGTGTATTAAAATTTGCTGATTGGTTGCTGAAGCAGGATATTCAAATTGACATTTTAGTGAACAATGCAGGGCAGTTTCTTCCCGGCAGTGTGCATAATGAAAGTGAAGGAACTCTTGAGAAAATGATTGAAGTGAACCTTTACAGCGCTTATCATTTAACAAGGGCCCTGCTACCGCGTATGATGGCGGCAAAGAGCGGCCATATTTTTAACATGTGTTCTATTGCTTCTTTACAGGCATATAATAATGGCGGTTCATACAGCATCAGCAAATTTGCTTTGATGGGTTTTAGTAAAAATCTGCGTGCAGAGATGATGCCGTACAATATAAAAGTAACAGCGGTTTATCCCGGCGCAGTTTATACTTCTTCGTGGGAAGGTTCTGGCATTGAACCTTCACGAATTATGGAAGTGAGTGATATCGCCAACATGGTGTATGCCTCGTCAATGCTATCTCTGCAGGCCTGCGTGGAAGATATCATTATACGTCCACAGCACGGAGACCTTCCTTAAATCTATATCCTTTTAAAAAATTTTTAACAGAGGTTCTTTTATCTGCCCAAAATTCCTTTTTAATTAAGAGTAAATTTGTAATTAAACAATGTGGCATAGATGATTAAATATTTACAAACTAATATTGCCCGGTTTTTATTTCTTTTAGTTCTTCTCTCCTGCATTTCTATAGGTAATTCTTCATTTGGGCAAGTTAGTTTCTCAGCGGTGTGCCCTGATAAAACAATTAGTAAAAATGATTATCTGCAAATACAATTCATGGTGGATAATGCACCAGACGTTGAAACAATTATTCCACCTTCTTTTAAAAATTTCAGCATAGTAAGCGGCCCAAACCAACAGAGCGGCATGAGCAACATCAATGGAAAAGTTGATCAGTATGTGGGCATTAGTTTTTATTTAAAGCCGAATGGTCCGGGGAAATATGTTATAGGGGCCGCAACAGCAAGAGTAAATGGAAAGGAGTATCATACCAATCCTGTAGCCGTAACCGTAACAAATGCTTCCGGAACTGCACAGAACAATTCCGGTTCTTTATCTCCCTTCGGTAACATGACATTCGATTTTCCGACAGAGCCCTCCACGCATAGATTTGATGACTATATTTTAAAAAAGGGAGAAAATGTTCATGATAAGGTTCAGAAAAATCTTTTCATAAAACTTGATATCAATAAAACATCCTGCTACATAGGTCAGCCAATTATCGCTTCTTATAAATTATATACAAGGTTGCGTTCTGAATCTGTAGTAACAAGCGCTCCTTCCTTCAATGGCTTTTCTGTGAGTGAGCTTGAAGTGAATGATGTAAATTCTGCAAGCGTAGAAAAATATAACGGGCGTGATTATAATGTGTATACGTTGCGGAAAGTACAATTGTATCCTTTGCAAGCCGGCAAGTTTACGCTTGATCCGGTGGTAGCAGATAATAAAGTCACCTTTCTTAAATCAGAATATGCAGGGTCACAGGAAGGTGATATGTTTTATGATATGTTGCAAAATTTTGCTAATGCAACCTCTCCTCAAAATTCTGTTGTCGAAGAGCACATAACGCTGCAAAGCAAGCCGGTTGAAATAACAGTAAAGCCATTACCTGAAGAGAATAAGCCCGCTGATTTTAAAGGAGCTGTTGGAGATTTCAGGATTAGTTCCTCCCTGGAAAAAAATAATATTACCACCGATGATGCCGGAAATTTAAAAGTGAGTCTTGAAGGTATTGGTAATATTCAATTAATAAATTCACCTAAAATAGTATGGCCTGAAGCGATAGATGGGTACGATGCCAAGGTAACAGATAACATAGATAAATTTTCTGTTCCTATCAAAGGCACAA
>JBBPZF010000250.1:0-4226 GCA_038199105.1 Chitinophagales bacterium
GCCGCCGCCAACCTGGAGCTTGGAAAACTTTTGCCTAAAACTGCAGCACTGTCAATACCTTTTTATGCCAGCGTTACACAATCAATCAGCACCCCGCAATATGATCCTTTTGATCTTGACCTTAATTTAAAACAAAAAATTAAACTTGCACCGGCAAGGGAGAGGGATTCTATCCGTACCCAGGCAATAGATTTTACATCTACCAAAACAGTAAGCTTCACAAATGTTCATAAGAACAGGACCAACAATAAAAAGCCCATGCCATGGGATATAGAAAATCTTGACCTCAATTATTCCTTTACTAAAACAACAGCGCACAATCCCCTTATTGAATACAATGATGTAACCAAACAGCGCGGAGGCTTAGGGTATAACTATGCCCCGCAGCCGAAGTTTTTTGAGCCATTTAAAAAATTATTTAAAAAGAAGAAAACGCATTGGTATGATCTTATTAAGGATTTCAATTTCAATCCTATTCCATCGCAGCTAACATTTAAAGCTGATCTGTTCAGGCAATTTGGAGTTATCAAACCAAGAAGTATCGGTGAAGACAAATATGTAATTCCTGAAACCTTTGATAAATATTTCACATTTGACAGGAGTTATATTTTCCGCTGGGATCTTACCCGTTCTTTGAATATTGATTATTCTGCATTAAATAATGCAAGGATAGATGAGCCGTATGGCCGGCTGGATACCAGGGCAAAAAAAGATACGGTAAAAACAAATTTCTTTGACGGAGGGCGGAACACCTTGTTCACACAATCAGTTAACTTTTCTTACAATGTGCCGCTTAATAAATTTCCACTAACGGACTGGACTACCCTAAGATTGAGATATGCAGCCAATTACAGGTGGATAGGTGCTTCCAGGCTTGCAGTAAACCTCGGAAATTTCCTGGAGAACGGCCAGCAGGAAGAAGCTAACATGCAGCTTGACTTCACAAGATTGTACAGTAAATCAAAATGGCTACGGGCACTGGATCAGCCAAGACAAAAAGCGCAAAATGATACAGATGATAAAACATCAAAAGGTGATTCTTCAGCAACAAAAAATGTAAACCAAAAACTGCCGCCAAAGCCTAAAGATCCAAATGCTTTGCCTGAAATAGGTGGTGTTGCCAGGGTGTTTGGCAAAATGCTCACGAGTATAAAATCGGTAAATGCAACGTTTTCGCAAAACAGTAATACGAGGTTGCCAGGCTACACGGACAGCACCAAAATACTGGGAGAAAATTTCAATAGCATGGCGCCGGGGTTTGGTTTTATCCTGGGGCAACAACCTGATTCAGCGTGGCTAAACAAAGCTGCTCAACGCGGACTTATCACAAAGGATAGTTTGTTCAATGATCTTTTTGTGCAGAATTTTGATCAGCGAATAACAATTTCAGCCCAGCTTGAACCGGTGCGTGACCTTAGCATTGATGTAAACCTTGATAAAACTTTCAACAAAAATTATTCAGAAACCTTTAAGGATACAACTGGTACTGGCAATGGCTTTGCGCACCTTACCCCTTATATCGGCGGCGGCTTCAATGTGAGCTACATCGCCTTGAATACCTTATTTGAAAAATATGATCCCAACCGCGTTTCAGCTACATTCTTAAAGTTCCAGGATTACCGGCAAGTGCTGTCCACAAGGCTTGCTAACCTCAATCCATATAATAAACTTGCGGGAAATCCCGTAGGGGCAAATGGCTATGCATTGGGCTATGGAAGGTATGCGGTAGATGTGTTGGTGCCTGCATTTATTGCGGCCTACACGGGGCAAGACCCTAACAAAGTTTCTTTGGTAAAACAAAATAATTCCGATCTGAAATCAAATCCATTCAGAAGCATATTACCAAAGCCTAACTGGCGGATTACTTATAACGGCCTGAGCAGGATAAAAGGTTTGGATAAAATATTTACCAACTTCTCCCTCACACATGCGTACAATGCTACGCTGGGTATGAACAGTTTTACCTCGGCATTATTGTACCGTGATGTATCGAGATTTGGATACCCTTCATTTATAGATACAGTTTCGAATAATTATATTCCTTTTTTCCTGATTCCAAATATTACCATACAGGAACAATTTGCACCATTGGTAGGTATTGATATGACATTTACTAACCAGCTTTCATTAAAATTTGATTATACAAAACAACGCCAGCTTAGCCTTAGCCTTATTGATTACCAGCTTAGCGAGGTTCGCTCCACTGAATATACATTCGGTGGAAGCTTCCGTAAGCGCGGATTGAAACTACCGTTCAAAATACCTTTCACTAAAGCAGACACAAAGAAGTTGGATAATGAAATTAAATTCCAGCTTGATTTTAAAGTAAGGGATAATGTAACGTCAAATAGCAGGCTTGATCAAAACAGCGCTTTTGCAACAAACGGCAGTAATGAAATTACTATAAGCCCTACTATTGATTACTATATCAGTAATCGCATCAATGTAAAATTATATTTCGATCAGCGGCGGGTAAATCCGTACATATCTTCATCACCACCTACGGTTGATACAAGGGCTGGTGTACAGGTGAGGATATCGCTGTCGCAATAGGATCGCATTTTCACTTGAATTTCAAAACAGCATAAGTGTGTATCGGAATGCAGGCTTTATTTTTAAACAAATTTTAAAAGTTCTTTAAGTTCTCTATCGGTCAGGTTATCTTTTTCAGATTTGTCGTAAATAGAAAGGAGATAAATAATACCATCAGAAATTACAAAATTGGTAATTACTCTCGCGCCGCCGCTTTTACTCTTGCCTTTAGAAGCAATAGCAAGACGGAGCTTATAGCAGTTATTGCCCAGGTTTGTCCCTTGTTCAGGATCTTCTTCTAAACTTTCTAAAAGTTTGGCAAAATCATTTTTAAGTGATTTGTATTTTTTAGCCAATCGTTTCAATTGCTTATCAAATGGAGGGATAGAAATAATTTTATAATTCATTCAATAAATCTTTTACAGGGCGTCCATGTGATTTGCCTTGGCGTACCAGGTTAAGATTTTGAACTGCTTCTTTAATTTCTTCTATCAGCAAAGCCTTTTCACTCGAAATGGTTTGCACTTTTACATAAGATAAACCTTTAAGCACTTCCATTAAGTGCATTGCTTTATTATCTTTTATATCGAGTAAAACTTTCATGTAGAATCTTTTTAAGTGTTTGATGACCCGAATTATATACTTCATGGGATATAAAGCCCATAATTGCAAATTTAATCCAAATCGGTAAAAAGATAAAGTGCAAAGATCATTTAGTTCACAACTCTCTGCTGGTTGTCCCAAAGGAATGGATTCCCACGGTTGATATACGGGTTGGTGCACAGGTGAGGATATCGCTGTCGCAATAGAGCGAATATTATTTAAAAAAAAAGCAAGCGAGTGTTGATTATAAATGTCTTTCCTGTGTCCTAAATTCACGACATCAATTGTGAGTACCTTATCAAAAATGTTGTAGATGACCCTATAATCACCAACTTATACGGTAACCTTCACGTCCTTTCAATTTTATATATCATATTGGTCTTGGATTCGCAGCTAAACTATAAATAGCGGCTTTAATGTTTGCGTAAGAAGGTTCATTAATTTTTTCCAGAGCTTTAAGTGCATTTGGCCTGATGGTGAGTAAGTCTGTAGATCACTTACTTCTTTTTCGTTTAGCTTCAATTTGTTTAAAGGCTTCGTCAATCGGCAAAGATGGCTCTTTACTTTCCATTGCCTCATCATATAGCTCAATATCTTCCATATCTCCAAGTTCTTCCATAAGAGTATTAAATTCCTCCGCCGGAAGTACAACTAAAGATTTTTCACCGTTAGCATCTTTAATATACTGAGGATGTAAAGAGATCATAGAACTTATTTATTGCAATTTAAATATTTTTTATTCAATGCATATTCACAAATAATCGTTATTACGAAGTGTTATTTTCACAACAAGCTAAATCTCAGCAGAGTCTGTTTGCATGCAACAAACAAAAAAAAAATTCAAAAAAATGAACTGAGTTTAGCTGGTTGGTTGACTTTATCGTTCTATAAATAAAAGCCAAAGGGATAATTAATCTGAACCATATTTTAAGTTGGTATAGTTGTCTAACAAACGTGATTGCATCTGTAAAAAATTATCTTCATTCAATATACTGTAATGCTTAAGCATCAAAATAAATTCATGCAAATTCATTAGGAGAAGAAAATTCTCTTTTGATTTAAACTTTAAAGCTGCTTCATTATTGCAACCA
>JBBPZF010000251.1:0-2014 GCA_038199105.1 Chitinophagales bacterium
AAAAAGATTATTTTCAGGCAAGCCAAATAATAATTATGACGAAGGCGATTGTGAATGACGAACATTATTATGATTGACACATTTTATTGTCATTATAGTTGTCAAATATAATTGCCACGGCCTTTAGGCCGTGGATTAAAAATAGTGACGCAACGGCTTTAGCCAAATAAGGCAAATATGGGTTGTGCTAAATAGCTATTTAAAAAAATATTGAGTTAATGATCCGATTTGAATGCAAAGATTATTTTGGCTAAAGCCGATACAAAATCTTAGATGGGTCCACGGCCTGAAGGCCGTGGCAATTAGGTCAAACAATATTATCGAAAGCTAAATAATGTTTTTAAAAGCAGAACACATATCAAAAAAATATAGCAACAAAGAAGTGCTACGCGATATTTCTTTTGGCATAGAAGCGCATCAGACTATTTCTATATTGGGTAAAAGCGGCTGCGGCAAATCAACCTTACTCAAAATTATCGCTGGTATTGAAAAGGAAGACAGCGGTACCATCTGGCTGAATAATGAAAATATCACCTACAAAAATCCCGCTGGCAGAAATATCGTATATCTTTTCCAGGAGCCGTTGCTATTCCCACACCTAAACGTTTTTGAAAATATTGCTTTTGGTTTGCGCATCAGGAAAGAAAGCCAGCATGCCATAAAACAAAAAGTATCAGAGATGATACAAAGCCTGCAATTGCAAGATCAATTGTATAAAATGCCGCACCAGCTTTCGGGCGGGCAAAAACAAAGAGTTGCTTTTGGCAGAGCCCTTATTATCAAACCGCCGCTTATTTTATTGGACGAACCTTTTAGCAGCCTTGATGTAGAAGTGAGGGGAGATATGCAGGATCTTTTTAAAAAGATCGCGAAGCAATTTCAGCTCACGGCACTCTTTGTAACACATGACCTGAAAGAGGCGTTGATAATGGGAAATGTGATGTCGTACATGCAGGATGGTATTTTAAAAGTCTATAATTCAAAACAGGAATTTATAAACGATGGCAAGACAGGCGTCCAAAACGAAATTGGTTTTTGGAATGGATTGACATGATAAAAGATACGAAGCCTGTGAGCTATTAACATTTGTAACCGCCCTTTTAAACGTATCGTTGGTAACTTTATAAATACGCTGAAACAATATGAAAAAAGATTTTAATCATTGCGAAACAATCTATTGGGTGTTTACCCAATTGTGTAACGACCAATGCGGACACTGCTACAACAACTCCGGCCCACACGGCCAGCGACTGAGCGAAGAAGAATGTATGCAGATAATTGATAATCTCCCGGAAAAAATTGATAAGATTATTTTAAGTGGTGGCGAGCCTTTGGCTGAAAGGAAAATTCTTTATGCTATTCTTGATAAGCTTACAGCAAAATATGGCAAAGAACAGAAGATCATCATTCAAACCAATGGTGATCTTATGACAGAGAAAATCCTTGATACATTGTTAGAAAAAGGATTAAAGGGAATTTCAATAGCATCGCTCGATCGCTTTCATAAATATGCAGGCACAAAGCTTGAGCCTTTAAAAAAATTATTCGACTCGCGGGGACTCATAGACGCAATGCCTTACCTCATCGTAGGTAAGAAGGGCGGCACACTTGATCCGGCTGCAAAATACTATACTTATTTTGGCGCCAATGAAGACATGTGGCTTGGCGGCAATTGGGCACGTGGCCGTGCTTATGAAAATGGAATATGGTTACAGGATCCAACACATAATTTTTGCGCCATACAATCAGGCGCACGCAATTTCTTGGGCGGCTATGATGACGTGATACAGGAAGTAAGCATACAGCTTTGGGCCATCAATCCTTGCTGCCCCGGTACCAAATATCCAATGGGTGATGCACGTAAAGAAAAAGTGGCCGACGTATTACTAAGAATGACAAAGAGTGAAATTTTCAAAAAATTAAATGACGGTGAGCCTTACAAAATGGGTGAAAGTATTGGCCTTACAGAAGCGTATGCAAAAGAACGTGGTAAAGATTTAAAAAATATTTGCCT
>JBBPZF010000252.1:0-4294 GCA_038199105.1 Chitinophagales bacterium
ATCTTTATATAGTTCATCGTCATCGGGAAGTGGGCTTTCATCAGCAAACTTTACGGCCTCTTCTACTTCAGCTTTTACCCTCTCATTGATATTCTCAATTTCCTCTTCAGATACATCAAAATCACTCTTCAACTTAGCTAATGTAGTTTCCAAAGGATCTTTCAGTTTATATTCCTCCATCTCTTCTTTGGTTCTGTACTTTGCAGGGTCACTCATGCTATGCCCTTTGTAACGGTAAGTTTTTATTTCCAATAAAGTAGGGCCACCTTTTTCTCTCGCCCTCTTCACGGCTCTTGCAACACCGTCATGCACAATTTCCGGCGACATGCCGTCAATTTTATCACCGGGCATATCATAAGCATCTGCAAGTTTGTAAATATCCATCACGTTTGAAGTGCGCTCAACAGAAGTTCCCATGGCGTAGTGATTATTTTCGCAAATGAAAATTACCGGTAGCTTCCAAAGCATGGCCATGTTAAAGGTTTCATGCAATATTCCCTGGCGGGCTGCACCATCTCCGAAGAAACAAAGGACAACATTATCTGTTCCCCGGTATTGCTCTGCAAAAGCCAAACCGGCGCCAGTGCCTATTTGCGCTCCTACAATTCCATGGCCGCCAAAAAATTTTTCTTTTACGCCAAACATGTGCATGCTTCCACCTTTGCCTTTGCTGCAGCCGGTGAATTTGGCATATAACTCAGCCATGCATGATTTTGCAGAAACACCTTTTGCAATGGCAAGCGCATGATCGCGATAAGCTGTTATGAAAAGATCATCAGGCGTAGTTGCTGTCATACAACCGGCAGCGATAGCTTCCTGCCCGATATATAAGTGGCAAAACCCGCGGATCTTTTGCATGCCATACATCTGGCCGGCTTTCTCTTCAAACCTGCGAAGCAAAAGCATCAATTCGTACCAGTAGAGATAAGTTTCCTTTGAAAACTTTGTTGCCAATTTTTTTTATTTTAGGCGGCAAAGATAGGGGAAAAAGAAAAGAAAAAAAGTCAATTGCCAATGATGAATTTATTGTGAAGAATCAATGTGCAATATGCAATGAGCAACATACAATCTGTAAGACAGAAACGATTTTTTAAGTCTTTGAAATGAAAAGATGATGCCTTTGAAATTGTAAGAATTTATTGCGGGCGAAAAGATTAAGTTCTCAGAAAAAGCAAAACCGGCAAATGCCGGTTTGTCTTTTATATTTTCAAGAATCGTTAATTATCGCCTGCAGGTGCTCAATAAATAATTTAATTTTTATTATTTACCTGGGCCAACGTTGCTTCGCCAATAATTTTATCAATCACCTTTACTGTTTCGTCTACATAAATATCAGTGCCGAGCCTTTTCAAAAATTGTTTGTTCTTAGCAATTTTATCTTTGTCACTTCCTATTTCCACAGAATCTTTTACAATGCTTGATACGTTAAGATCTTTCGGAAGTTTGGAAAGGTCTTCGAGGTTCTTTGAAGTTGATTTTACCTCGCTTAATTTCTGGCGATACTTCACAATATTTAACGGAGTTTCTTTATCGTTGTAATCGTCAAGTAAACTTACATCTTCCCTGATTCCTTTAAACCTTGAGCTTTGATTTATTTCAGTGTTCACTTTTGATATTACTGAATTAAAACTATAACCTGGATTCCAGGTGGTATAGTTCGCCCTTGGAATTTCGTCCCAACTTAATGCATCGGGGTTGTCTTTCTCACGAAACTTTACATTTTCCAACCTGTCAGGAATTACAATATCGGGAACCACGCCGCGCAATTGGGTTGCACCTCCATTAATCCTGTAAAATTTTCTAAAAGTGAGTTTAATATCTCCAAGGCCTTCTGAAGGCTTTGCGAACATTGCATTCTCTGCTTGAGGATCAAGGGAAATACTGCGTTGTACAGTCCCTTTCCCATAAGTAGATGTGCTGCCTATAATTATTCCGCGATGATAATCCTGTATAGCGGCGGCAAAAATTTCAGATGCAGAGGCACTGAGTTCATCCACCATCACGGCAAGAGGGCCGGAATATAAAACATCTTTATCCCTGTCACTTAAAATATTTGCCTTTTCATCGCGGCCTTTTACCTGGCATATCGGTCCGTCTTTAATAAACAAGCCCGCCATATCAACCACATCATTTAATGAGCCTCCGCCATTTCCACGAAGGTCAATTACAATTCCTTCTACGTTTTCTGCTTTAAGCTTTTCTACTTCTTTAGCCACATCCGTTGCAGACCTTCGTGCAGAAGGATCATCAAAATCAGCATAGAACTCGGGTAAATAAATATATCCAATTTTGTGGGCACCATTTACAATAGCGCTTTTGGCAAAGGTATCATCCAGGGAAATTTTATCTCTTATAATAGGAACCACTTTAATGCTTCCATCAGCTCTTTTCAAAGTAAGCCTTACCTCCGATCCTTTTTGGGCACCTCGTATTAATTTTACCGCATCTGTCACCGCATAGCCTGTTACATCTACAGGCGCATCACCAGCCTGGGCTATTTTTACAATTTCATCTTCCGGTTGAATGTCTCCTGATTTCCATGCAGGGCCACCTGTTATAAGGCTGGCAATCTTTATTTTTCCGTCATCTTCTTTTAATTGTGCGCCTATTCCAAAGAAGGTACCGCTAAGCAACTCATCAAAACTTCTTTTATCTACGGGAGCGAAATAGGTAGTGTGAGGATCCATACTGCCGGTGATAGCGTTTACAAAATCGCTGAACATATCATCAGAAGTATTGTGATTTTTGAGTGTTTGAAAATAGCGATCCATTTGCCTCGAAACAATTTCACGTGCTTCCCGCTCTAATGTTGAATCGGCTTTAGCGCCATCTTTTTTGAAGATTGAATCTTTATCAGCTACATGCTTACTTCTTTCATCCTGCAGATCAACATATCTTCCGAGTATAAGATATTTAAGACGCTTGCGCCCATAATCGAACCGCTCGGCTTCTGTTTTAGGAAAAGATCTTTTTTCCCCATCAAGTTGCAAAGATTCATCCTTGGTGAAATCAAAAGGTTTGGCAAGAATGTCTTTATAAAATTTAGAAACTTCGTCTACACGTACCAGGTAGGTTTTACTTATGGTAAAAAAAGATTCAAGCGGAGAGCCGTGTATTTCATCGTCAATTTTATCCTGGTATTTTTTAAAGTCATCAATGTCTTTTTGGTAGAAAATATATTTATCAGGATCAAGTGCTTCTTCATATTTGTCCAGCACTTCTTTTGAAAATTTGTCATCAATTTTTTTGGGGCTGTAATGGCCTTGTTCTAAAACAATACCTACATTCCGAAGTATTCTTTCATATTTGGATTTTGGATTGTCGTCTTTTCTATCGCCCCTGCCCATAACGCCATACGTTAAGAACAAGCCGCCACAGATAAGCACTAAAAGTACAGGTAAGAATTTTTTGCTCATAATAAATTTCATTAATGAATTCATACGTAAAAATAAAAGAAAATAGATTCGCTGATTAAAAGTAGGATGTTTAATTAACAAAGGTTTCTTAAATATATGGACGGTTAATTCCCAATATTATTGCGCACGAAACAGGTAAATAAAATAAAAAAAATCCGGGCTGTTCAAATGTTATCCATAGTTTATGATACCACACAAAGATGATCCATTAGAAAAGTAGACGCATTTTAAAAATAAAAATTAACTCATCCAATTCACACCGGCTTCTGCATTCCATTTAATTGTTGACTTCTTTAGTTTGGTCCAGAACCCGATAGAGCTTTTACCGGTGATATCGCCTACACCGAACTTGCTTTCATTCCATCCGCCAAAACTAAATGGCTCACGCGGCACAGGTACTCCGACATTTACGCCTATCATGCCCGCACTGGCGTGCTCAATTATATATCTTGCGGCTCCGCCATTTTGTGTAAAAACACTGGCCGCGTTTCCATAAGGGTTTGCGTTTTCAATTGCCAATGCTTCATCTATCGTGTTTGTGCGCATGATGCTAATGACCGGGCCAAATATTTCTTCTGTTGCCACAGACATAGAAGGCGTAACATGATCAATAACGGTTGGGCCAACATAAGTTCCATTTTCTTTTCCTTCCACCTTTACTTTTCTTCCATCTACCAAAATAGTTGCGCCCTGTTCTTCAGCTTCGGTTATATATTTTTCAATGCGCCGCTGCGATTCTTTATTTATTACGGCTCCAAGGTTTTTACCTGGAATAATTTTTCGTGCTTCATCACAAATTTTATCAATGATGTTATCTACATCGCCCACTCCTATCATAGCGCTGGCCGCCATACAACGCTGGCCTGCACAGCCGCTCA
>JBBPZF010000253.1:0-6340 GCA_038199105.1 Chitinophagales bacterium
AAATCCGTTTGGATAAATCTGACGGTTAATGCTTTTATCAATGAACCCTACCGTGAAAGAGACGTACATCAATTTGTTTTTAGAGATGTATCAGCAGTGCAAAAAAAAGTAGTGATAATCGGCGGAGGCCCGGCGGGTTTATTTGCTGCTTTACAACTTTTAGAGGAGGGAATAAAACCAATAATTCTTGAGCGCGGAAAAGATGTACGCGAACGACGAAGGGATCTTGCTTTATTAAATAAACAAGGAATTATAAACCCCGAAAGCAACTATTGTTTTGGCGAAGGTGGAGCAGGAACTTACAGTGATGGAAAGCTATATACAAGAAGTTCAAAGCGCGGAAATATTGAAAGGATTTTAAACCTATTTGTGCATTTTGGTGCAAATGAAAATATACTATATGAAGCGCATCCGCACATAGGAACCAACAAGCTCCCGCACATCATAACGGCAATGCGTAAACGCATTATTGATTGTGGCGGAGAATTTCATTTTAATAAAAAAGTTGAGGACATTTTTATCGAAGAAAATAAAATAAAATCGGTAGTAACTTCTGATGGAAATATTTTTAGTGCAGGTAATTTTATACTTGCTACCGGCCACTCTGCCCGCGATATTTTTTTATTGCTGCACAAAAAAAAACTTTCAATTATTGCAAAGCAATTTGCCCTTGGTGTAAGAATAGAACATCCCCAGCAAATAATAAATGATATTCAATATTCATCGAATAATAAATTACTTATTGGCCTTACAGGCGAAGAAATTTTGCCACCTGCTTCCTACAGCCTTGTGGAGCAGGTGGATGGACGCGGTGTCTTTTCTTTTTGCATGTGCCCCGGTGGAATTATAGCTCCGGCTGCTACCAGCCCAGGTGAAGTTGTAACGAATGGATGGAGCCCTTCTAAAAGAAATAATCCTTATGCGAACAGCGGCCTTGTAGTGCAGGTAGAAATAGAAGATGTTGTAAACTATATGGTGGGTGAAAATAAAAACAATGAATTTGCTAATCCCAGTTCGCCTTTATTGATAATGTATTTTCAACAAATGGTTGAGCAAAGCGCCTTCAATGCCGGCGGGGGAAATTTTATTGCGCCTGCTCAAAGAATGATAGATTTTGCCGAAAATAAATTGTCGCCTTCGCTTCCAAAATGTTCCTATATTCCGGGCATTCGCTCTGCAGAGCTTAAGGATGTATTGCCGCCATTCGTTACTAAGCGGCTTGTAACCGCAATGAAATTATTTGCAAAAAAAATGCCTTCGCGAAGTGGCAACAGTGGGTATTATACTAATGAAGCAGTGCTGGTAGCAACAGAAAGCCGCACTTCATCCCCGGTAAGAATACCGCGTGATGAAAAGCTTTTACATCATCCACAACTGAAAAATTTATTTCCTTGTGGAGAAGGAGCAGGCTATGCAGGTGGAATAGTAAGCGCCGCTATGGATGGCGAACGCGTAGCGCTGGCTATTGCGGCAATTGGTGTAAACTAATTACTTTTTTTTCACACAAACGCCATCATGTAATGCAGGTAATCGTATGAAATTTTGATTGGGATCCGAGGTTGGTTAGCGGATGTGAAATTTCTCTGCGGTAAACAATATACATTACAGGAGTTCAATACCTTCGCGCAATTACTCTTTATTTTCCCCGGTATTTATAAAACTAAAAGCTAAGAATGAATATACTAGAATTACAAAATCTCAAAAAATATTATGCTACACAGCGGGCGGTGGATGATATAAGCTTTTCCATTTCGCAGGGAAGCATATTTGGTTTGCTTGGGCCAAACGGGGCCGGTAAAACAACATTGCTTCGCATGATCACCGGAATATTTTACCCTGATAGCGGAACTATTTTGTTTGAAGGAAAAAAGTTTGATCCTGCAAAAGATATCGCAAAGATTGGCTACATGCCCGAAGAAAGAGGCTTATATAAAAAAATGAAAATAGGAGAACAAGCGTTATATCTCGCGATGTTGAAGGGCCTGAACAGGCAGGTGGCCATGAAAAAAATAAAGGAATGGTTTGTAAAGTTTGAAATGGAAAGTTGGTGGAATAAAAAAGTAGATGACCTGAGCAAAGGTATGAGCCAAAAGCTGCAATTTGTTATCACCGTATTGCATGAGCCACGCCTGCTTATACTGGATGAGCCTTTCAGCGGCCTTGACCCGGTAAACAGTAATTTAATAAAAGATGAAATATTTAAGCTGGCGCAAAAAGGAACGACGATTATTTTTAGTACACACAGAATGGAACAGGTAGAAGAAATTTGCGACGAGATTATTTTGGTAAATAAAGGAAAAAAAATTCTTGATGGAAGTGTGAAACAGATTAAACAGGATTGTAAAGAAAATATTTTCAGAGTTGGATTTGATGAATTGCCTCAACCTTTTGAAAACAATACATTTGATATAGTGAATTCAAAAGAAAATTTCTTAACTGTAAAGATTAACCAGGGCAATAATCCTGCAGATGTACTAAGGCAATTTTTAGATCACAGGGCGAGCATTGTTTCCTTCAATGAAATACTGCCTACGCTTAACGATATTTTTATTAAGAAAGTAGAAGATACAAAACTGGCGAGACAATTTGAAAAAGTGTGATTTACTATGTGCGATATAAGATGTCCGATGCGTAATGTATGTGTCGCTAACAATAATGCACACTCGGAATTAGCTTTAGATTGAAATTCTTTAACAACAAAAATTGATATGAATAAAATTTGGCTGGTTATTAAGAGAGAATATTTAACACGGGTAAGAAACAAAACGTTTATACTATCTACGATTTTACTTCCGTTATTTTTCATAGGTTTTATTTTTGCATCAGCCTATTTCTCTATTAAAAGTGTAGAGAAGCAACGGATAGCAGTAGTAGATGGAAATGGCGTTTTTCAAAATAGTTTTCAAAGCGATAAAGTAATTACCTACGAATTTCCATCAGGCGTAAATGCTAATAATTTTAAGGACAAAGGATACTCCGCTTATCTTAATATTCCGAAAAATTATGAATCGAAACAAGATTCAATTTCTCTCGTATCTGATAAACAATTAGGCGTTGAGGCTGAAGAAAAAGTAAAAGACCAAATAGACAATGCAATTCGCAACAGGGCATTTCTCCAAAATAATATTGATAAAAAAGTGCTTGATTCCATTAATAAAATTGATGAAGAAAGCATGTATAAATTCAGCCCGGTAATAAAGCAAGGTGATAAAACTGCACAATCAAATTCAGGGCTTTCTTATGGCATTGGCTTCGGCAGCGGCATATTAATTTATATGACCTTATTTATTTACGGCGCAGCCGTAATGCGTGGAGTGATGGAAGAAAAAATGAACAGGATTGCTGAAGTAATTATAAGTTCAGTTAAGCCGTTTCAATTGATGATGGGCAAAATTCTGGGTATCGCTGCGGTTGGACTGACTCAGTTATTAATCTGGATTGTATTGATAATAGGTTTATCAACGATTGCAAGTTCCTTTATTTCTCACGATGCACTGGCCCAGGCTCAAAATATAAATACTTCAATGGGACCTGGCAATAGCTCTGCTGCACTTAAATTCTTAACAGCAAAGAACACATTTCTTAGTGCCAACTGGGCGTTGATAATTCCATGCTTCCTTTTCTATTTTATAGGGGGTTATCTTTTTTACGCTTCGTTGTTTGCCGCCGTGGGAAGCGTAGTAAATGAAGATCCGCAGGAAGCGCAATCCCTGATGTTGCCGATTACCATGCCTATAATTTTATCATTCATTATTATGACAACAGCGGCAGGCAGGCCAGATGCGCCTATTTCGGTATGGGGCAGTATGATACCGTTTTCATCTCCTATCGTAATGATGGCAAGAATACCATCCGGCACCGTGCCGCCATGGCAAATTGCTGTGTCAATGTTATCATTAGTCGTGGGGTTTATACTTACAACAATGCTCGCTGCAAAAATATACCGTACAGGCATTTTACTTTATGGTAAAAAAGTAACCTTTAAAGAGATGGGGAAATGGCTCTTTAGAAAATCATAAAGAAGAAGCAACTGGTGTAATTGAATTTTTATTGTTGCCTGCGCCAAACAGCATTTTATTGGTCTCGTGTTTAATATACTGTGAAAGTATTCCAATCAAAACTAATCCGCTTACCAATACAACAGCGCCAAAAAAACCAATCAATCCATATAACGTTGCAGATTTAGTTTGCACATCATAAGGTGGCTCCGGCTTATCGAGTATTTTAATAAGGGGCGTAGCTTTTTGTAATTTATAAGCCGCATTCTGCTGGTTGGCCACAGCCTGTGCATATTGCTGGCGGATCATTTGCTTATCAGCAAGTACATTTTCTGTGGGCACTCTATATTCAAGCTTATTGGTATTGGTGAATAAAGTTCTTTTATCCATAGCGATTAACTTCTGGTCTTTTGCGTTCATTACATATCTAAGAGAGTCTACTTTACCAGTAGCAAATTGAAAATCACGATTTGCTTTTTCCCTTTTTAATTCAATATAAAAAAGAGAAATTTTATTGATAAATCCATAGCTCACGACTTTCACTACTTCCGGGCTTCGTGCAGTATAAGAGAGAACAAGTGTATTATTTTTATTGATGCTGGCACTCAATCCTTCTTTCAAAACATCGCCTGCCCATGATATTAGTTCGGCTTCACTGCCGGGCTTTTTTACTTTTTCCTCAAACCAGCCGCGATGATTATTAATGTCTTCGATCAATAACTCAGCAATTGTTTTATTGCCTGTAGCAGAGTCGCGTATGGCCGCCACTTCTTCTCTTGTTGTACGGCTCTGTGCAAGCTCGATAATGTTTACCGATGCTTCATCACTAAAGTTCTTTGAAGTTTCCGTTCCCAATAAAGCGTTCAAAGCAGAGGAAGAACCAGAGTTATCACCACCACTGGTTAACGGAAAAACGGATGATCTTGACGTATAGGAGACCGGCTTGTGTCTTGCATGCATTACCAGTACAGCACTAGCTAATACGCCTGTAATAAGTATTATAAACCTGAATTTTTTTAACCGTTGATAAATATCCCTGATTAATTCCTGTGTATTCATTATAGATATTTATAAGCTTGTAAGTATTACTGCGAGAACAATGGGCAAAGAAGTAACGAAAAGCTGGCCTACAAAATTGCCAAGATTTTTCCCTTCGGGTCTTTCAGGAACCACCACGGTGCTGCCATCTTTTATTTTAGGATAAAGATGAAGGAAGCCAAAATTGTGTGTTTGCTGGCTGCGGCCGTTTGCGTAAGTCACATAGATTCTTTTTCGCCATGGTTTTGTGCCAAAACCGCCTGCTTTACTAATGTAGTACCCGAGATTAGCATGCTCTTTATCGAAATAAATTTTTAACCCAGGTGTTTGCACATCGCCCTTTATCGTTACTATCGGATTTAAAGAAGGGATATAAATAACATCTCCTTCCTGCAATGCCATATCATATTTTGAATCTTTAAATTTTAATGCGCTTGAAAGATCAATACTAATTTTCTCCGATGGGTCAACAAGTGCACTATCAATAATTTTTCCTGCTGAATCTCTTATGTAAGTAGTATGATTTTTTTTGACAGAAGGATTTTCCACCACAGCAATATCACGAACGCGGTATAGCACTGCCCCCGAAGTATTGGCATTATCATTTATTCCTCCCGCCCTTTCTATAAAAGAAGATAAACGTTCGTCTTTGGTAATTTTTGAATAAGTACCCTGGTATTTTACTTCACCTTTTATTTGAACATTCTGCTGTAAATTAAAACCCGGATTTTTTCTTACAAATACCTGGTCATAAGGTTTAAGCTTTATATTTTCTGTTAAAGAATCAAGCTCAAGATTGGGTTGAATAGAATATGTTTTTATACTCGTCTTTGTAGGCCTTAACCCTTTTTGTGAAGAGTCAATATCTACTATGCTGGATATTTCTATCCTTCCAAACTCTGCCGAAGGCTTCATTCCATTTGCAAAATAAATCAGGTCTTTTAAAGTCATCCCGCCAAACTTCTGCATCTTCCCTGGTTTACGCACTTCGCCTTCAATGGTTACATATTGCCTGTCGCTAAATTGATTCCTGTTAAAAACTTCAATGATATCATTTGATTCTATCGGGATATTATAAGAACTGTTTATATTTTTATTTAAATCTTCAAGGCTTACATCAATTTTATCAGATTTTAAATTGGTAGAATCGCCTGCACCTTTATATACATATGCTCTTTCTAAATAAGAATTTGGGGTAATGCCACCGGCCCTGTTTATAACATCAAACAAGCGATCGCCTTTTCTTATTTCATAAACATTTGGATAAGCAACTTCACCTTTTACTATTACCTTATTATTCAATC
>JBBPZF010000254.1:0-2356 GCA_038199105.1 Chitinophagales bacterium
TCATAATTTCTTCTGTTGACATTACTGAAGGAAGCGTTGTGGAAGGCCGGGGATAAATAACAGTAGGAATTGCATAAGGGCGCTTTGCCACATGGCGCATAAAAAAGGAAATGCTTTGGGCAGCCATTTTACATTTTACCCGGCTGCAGCCAAGTGTTTTGCTCAGATAGAGCAGATAACCCATGAGCATATCTTCTGTAAAATCCATCGGATCTACATCAGGATAATACACAAAGATAAAACGAAGTTCTGCCAGGTAATTGCGGATAGTGAGCGGGCTGTAATGACCAATTGATAAATATTGGTTAGTTTTTTCCAATGCCGAAACGGCTTGCTGGCTTAATGATTTTTTTTTCCATGATTCTGTAAATTTTTGAGTTAAATAATAAACTCGCAATTTACAGAATCTCAAACTCAGCGCCAGATAGGCGATGTTAGTTCAACAAATGTATTTCCGAATGTACGAAGCTTCTGAAGCTTTTTATAAAAAATCTCTTTGTTGATAATCAAAATGGCCTTTCTAAAAGATGGAAATCTGTAAAGTTTCTTAAGATGAAGTCACTCTGCTTATTGTAAAAGGGAACTTGTTATTCCAATCTTTTTAAGACACTTTGCGGGTTCCTTGTATAAATACGTAGGGTTGGCGCAAGCATCCGCTTATGACTTGAATTGAAAAGAATCTTCAAGTAGAGAATCTATAGAGCGTTATATCTGATCATTTTCAAGAATTGCTTTAATCAATTGCCTTTAGTTAAAAGCATAAGCGGATGCATGCGTTAATGAAGAGAAAGTGCCTCATGTTGGCGCAGCGTCCGCTGGTGACTTATCTGAAAGACATTCCCTCCCCAAAACCGAACACCCACCGTATCAAAAACGGACACTTCACCAATAAGCAAATGTCATAAACAGTTAACAATCAAAACATAACTTCCCGGCAATATTTTGGAATACGATGCATTGGCAGTAGCAAGGCTATGCCCGGTTGTCATTTGCAAAACGCACCAAACTAATAGTATGATAAAAAACTATTTCAAAATTGCCTGGCGAAATATGATGCGCCACAAAGTGTATTCTGGTATTAATATTTTTGGATTGGCTATCGGCATTGCTGCATGCCTGCTCATTCTGCAATATGTATCGTACGAGTTTAGCTATGAAAACTTCCAGGCAAACAAGAGCCGCATTTATCGTGTACAGCAAGACCGTTATGATAACGGAAAGCTAAGCACACAATGGGCTGCAGGCGCTTTTGGCGTGGGCAATGCTTTTAAAGATGCCATACCGGAAATAGAAAATTATGTGAAGGTGGCTCAAAACGGCAATGTGACTATTGATGTAGATAACCAGCCATTGAAAATTGAAAATGTGTTTTTCGCAAGCAATTCTTTCTTCAACATATTTACTTATCCTTTGCTTGCCGGCAATAAAAACACTGCATTGCAGGAACCTTTTACGGTAGCGCTTTCTGAAACGACCGCACGTAAAATATTTGGCACTGATAAAGTAATTGGAAAAAGACTGCAACTAAACAGGAAGAATAATTATACCATTACAGCAGTGTATAAAGATGCGCCAGCCAATACACAGATAAAGCCAAACCTGCTTATTTCTTATATAACATTTGTGAATCTGCAGGTCAAGAATGGCAATGATCCTGAAACGGCGTGGGAGTGGGATGGATGCCTTACTTATGTTTTGCTGCGGAAGGATGCCAATAAAAAAGTAGTTGAAAAAAAATTTGTGCCTATAACGGATAAGTTTGTCGGCGCCGATATGAAAAAGTATAATACTGCGGTGGTCTATAAACTGCAGCCATTAAACGACATTCATTTGCATTCTCACTACATTATGGAGCCCGGCGAAAATGGTGATGGTAAAACAGTGTATCTTTTATTGGGCATTGCTTTTTTCATAGTGATCATTGCCTGGGTTAATTATATCAATCTCGCCACAGCACGTGCTATGACGAGGGCAAGGGAAGTCGGCGTACGCAAAGCAATAGGCTCTCAGCGCAGGCAACTCGTCTTCCAGTTTCTTTCGGAGTCCGCAGTAATGAATGGCATCGCGTTGGTGCTTGCAATACTAATCGTGGTACTTGCTATACCGGGGTTCAACGCACTTTCAGGACAGCAGCTTTCTTTTTCTTTGTTTAGCAAAAACCAATTCTGGCTATCGCTTACTGCATTGTTTGTTACCGGTGTTTTTTTATCTGGCTTGTATCCTGCCTTTGTGCTTTCAGGATTTAAGCCCATTGAAGTATTGAAAGGAAATATGGGCGGCACTAAACAAAGCAATGTATTGCGAAAATCATTGGTGGTATTCCAGTTTGCTGCATCTCTTTTTTTATTAATTGGCA
>JBBPZF010000255.1:0-6841 GCA_038199105.1 Chitinophagales bacterium
CCGGGATCAAAGTTGTTGTCGGAGATAAACAACAGGCTTCTATGGCCATTAGCCAGTGTTGGCCCAAACGTTGCACCTTCTATATTATCAATGTAAATTTTCAAATCATCCATATTCAGTAATAATGTTTTACCCACCATTTTTACCGGCTTATTTTTTATTGAATTCATCCCGCTCACATCTTCCGCATGTGAAAGATCAGCAACATAAACCCTGATAGTACAAGCCTGCCTGCCCGTAGAAAAGGAACGTTCAGTGACTAACAACTTATTTTTTCCAATTGACAGTATATCCGGAATTCCATTAATAATAAATGCGCCTTCGGGCTTGGGAGGATAGGCCACAGGATCAATGTTGTAGGCGTATTCCGCTACAGCTTTTTTTGATGTAGCATCAAATTTTATTATTCTTATTATTCCGGTAGAATCGTTTAGGCCTGCCCGTGAGCCATCATTATACAGTGGCTCTTCTACATTTACAAAAAGAGATTTATAATTATCAGCAAATGCGAGTCCCTCAAATACGCCGTTTCTTCTTGGCCCGTTTTCTTTACTACTCATGTGCATTTGTGACGGAATTTCAAATGTGTCAAGATAGTTTCCGGCAAGTGAAATATCAGTAACAGATGGATCCTCAAGAATTATATCATTGCTTGTAACGATTCTTTCTCCTTCACTGCTCCAGGTTAGTGTATGCGTACGCGGGTTATATCTCAACGCTTCCGGATCTGGTGTATGAAACGGATCTGTTGTTACACCCGGATAAACTTTGCCTTCTTTATTTTTTAGAAAAACAGCTTCAAGAAAATGAACGCTATCAATTTTATTATTGCTGATGTTTATTTGCACCTTATAAAACCTTGCTGCATTTCTTTCCGATCTGTCGTCACTGATTACATAATAAATATTGTTAGCTGCATCATAATCTATACTTGAGAGGCCGCCAACAACAGTATGTTGAAATTCCTTGTTGTAGGGAATATCATCCTCGCTTAAGAATTTAAGATGGCTGATGTCGCCAGTATTTGCCAGTCGTTTTGAAGAAGTGCATGACAAGAGAAATAATACAGTAACTGGAAATGTTATTGCAATAGGTGAGCGCATTTTTTTTATTTAATGATAAGTATGAAAGGAAAATGGTTGGCGCAAAACTAAAGACACTTTGCAAATGCCAGGTATTTTTTTATGATTGAAATAGAAACAGCTCTTAGAATATTGCGCCGCTTTCTGCCCATAATATTTCTGAAGCTATTATGAAGCCGGCTCTGAAGGGAACACAAAAAGTTTTTTGAATGATAAGAATTTCTTTTCGCTTAAAAATATCGCCATCAATTAATCTTACGCTGTCAGATTATTTTATTTCTTTTTTGAACTCTTCAATTTCCTCAATAAAAGTAATCGCTTTTGAAACAATTGTTCCTCCGGCTCCTTCAAGCAATTTTTTCAGCCATTTCTTATGAATGTTTTTATAGGAAATATTTCTGTAAAGCCAAATCGTAGCAAGTGTAAACAAGCAGGTGACTGCACCCTGTACCAACCAATAAGTTGTGCTTCCTTGCTTTAACAAAGCATCAGGGATAAAGATTGTAATATAAAAGGGGAGTTGTAAAGATAAAATGCGAAAATGCATGATGATAGCGGCCTGCAGCGTTGCCAGTTTTTTTTGCGTATTGGCTACGCTCTTGCTGAAGTTAAGATGGGCAATCAAAAATATATGACGGGTATAACCTATCGTGGCAATCAGGTTAAAGATGAAAATCATACCAAGGGAAACAGTAAAAATAATTTGCGTGTAAAAATTAAACAGCACCCAAACCACGCCCAAAATGCATGCAAGGCCAATAAGCAAACCGAAAATCTTTGCATGTAATAATGACCGGAATGAAAACCTGATTTTTTGCTTTTGTAATTCTTCGAGCAAATGTGTATTAAGCTTAATTGATTTTTCTAAAACGTTATCATAAGAGCTCCAGATATTTTTTAATGATAAGCTTTCCATCGTGTCAGTTATTAAGTTGTGAAAAATTTTGTTTTAATTTCTCTTTGCAACGGCTAATACGTGTTGCAACATTTGTTTCTGAAATGCCCAGTATATCTGCTATTTCGCTATAGGTTTTCTCTTCCAGGTAAAGTATCATCAGTGCCCTGTCAAGTTCCTTTAATGCGTTTATAAATTTTTGCAGCAGGTTTATATTTTCTTCAGACACTGCAGAAGTTGCGACGTTATCTTCAATGTTCAGCATGTGCTCGTTTAGTGTGGTTGTGTGCCGTTTATTTTCTTTGCGGTGAAAAGAAATAGCTACATTAAGTGCAACACGGTACATCCAGGTAGAAAATTTGTAATCTGCATTAAAACTCTTTCCTGACTTCCATAAGTTATAGATAATTTCCTGCGCAAGATCTTCCCGTTCAATACTGTTATGACAATAGGAATTACATATTTTGAAAATGATTTTTTTGTTGCTTTCTATTAGCTTTAAAAAATTGTCTTTTCCACTTTCATTTGCCATCACACCAAATTAATTTCTTTCCTTATTATTCGCATGAAGATTATAAAAATCACATAATCTCAGAAAAAAATTACCGGTAGAAGGATTTAGTATGGAGGCAAAATGCAATGCGCTCCTCCTTACAGATTATGAACGCGGGCTATTTGGGATAGTAAAAAACTGTGACAGGGATGCGTCTAAATGCGCAAAGAAGATTTATAATTTTAATTTATTTATGATCGCTGTTAAGCCATCATAAGAAGCTTTATAATATTTGCTGTCAGATAATGAAGGAATAAATGCTGTTTCAATAATTTGTTTTTTATCAACATCAGATAATACCTGCTCAACGCCCGAGCCGGTTTCAATCCTTATATTTTTATATACCCGGGAAAGGCTGATCAGTATTCCATTTAAACCACCCGTGGCCTGCAGGCCCCACTCTTTAAAAGCCTGGCGGGTAAAGTCATTCATTTGATTTTGCGGGATCATCAGCGTATCTATTGTAATTATTACTATCTGTATAGAAGATTTTTTATTAAAGTCCATGATCAATGAATCAAGTGTTTTAATTTCTGCTTTGGTAAATAAATTTTCAAAATCATTGACAAAGCCCACAGGTTCAGGAATTTCAAAAACAGGGGCTGCATCAGTTAAAGAAACCTTGTGCGTGGTATTTACATTCTGCGATTCCTGGTTTTGACCAAAGCAATCGCCTGTAATAAATAAACCGGCTGGCACAAAAAAGCAGCAGGCTAAAAAATTTTTTTTCATAGGTGGAATATTGAATTGTCAAATAAATAAACGCAGCGAAACCTCATTTATTACTAACTGTTAATAGAAAGAAAATCTGCACATTTCCGCTTATCCTATCATTTTTCCATTGCTTAAGTTCAGCGCTGTATTGATGCTTCAATTTGAATATCTTCGCCGCGCTAATTTTTTACTAATAAATAATTTTTGTTGCTAATGAAAAGATCAATACTGTTGACAGCCATAACGATATTTGGCGCAATATGTGCCGATGCACAAAAAATTTCCTTTACGGAGTATGACCTTCCAAACGGACTTCACGTAATTCTTCACCAGGATAAAAAAGCCCCTGTAGTAGCGGCTACGGTTTACTACCATGTCGGCTCTAAAAATGAAGAGGAGCACCGCACCGGCTTTGCGCATTTTTTCGAACATCTTTTATTTGAAGGCTCAGATAATATTAAGCGCGGCGAGTTTATGAAATATGTATCCAGTAATGGCGGTAACAATAATGCAAATACCACACAGGATCGTACTTACTATTATGAAGTGTTTCCTTCTAACCAGCTAAAACTTGGCCTGTGGCTGGAGAGCGAGCGTATGTTGCATCCCGTGATTAATGAAATAGGGGTGCACACGCAAAACGAAGTGGTGAAGGAAGAAAAACGCCAAAGCTTTGATAACCGCCCTTACGGAAACCTGGTATTGGATATTTTCGCAAAATTATTTTCTGTTCATCCATACGGGAGATCGGTTATCGGCTCTATGTCAGACCTTGATTCAGCAAAGCTTTCAGAATTTCAGGCCTTTTTTAAAAAATATTATGTGCCAAATAATGCCGTGTTAAGTATTGCAGGCGACATTAACATTGATAGCACTAAGCAAATGGTTGATGACTATTTTTCTTCTATTCCCAAAGGTGATGTGGTCGGGCAAAAACACTTTGAAGAATCGCCAATCACGCAAGAGATTGTTGATACCGCTTATGATGCGAATATTCAGATTCCAGCAATTACGGCCACATATCGCACACCGGGTTTGGCCACACACGATTCCAGGGTTTTAAGTATGATCAGCAGGTATCTTTCCGGTGGAGCAAGTTCAAAATTATATAAGAAAATGGTGGATGAGAAGAAAGATGCTTTGCAGGTGGCAGCATTCAACTATGCATTGGAAGATTATGGAGCATACATAACATTTGCTTTGCCAAATAACAATGCGCCGCTAAGCGAACTCTTAAGCGATATAGATGAGGAAATAGCCAAAGTGCAGGATTCATTGATTACCGAAAGCGACTATCAAAAATTACTAAACAGTTTTGAAAACGACTATGTAAGTAACAACACCCGCATGCTTAGTGTCGCTGGCAACCTTTCAGAAAATTATGTTCTGTATCATAACACCAATCACATAAATGATGAGTTGAATGAATATAGAAAAATCAGCAGGCAGGAAATAATGGATGTCGCAAAAAAATACCTCAATAAAGATCAAAGAGTTGTTTTGTATTATTTGCCCAAGGCAAACAAATAATTTGTTTTAAAATTTCAACAACAAAAAATAATTTCAACAACAAAAAATATGAAGAAAATAATTATAACAGCTTTCAGTTTTCTCTTGCTGGTAAACCTGCATGCACAAAAGAAAGTTGACAGAAGTAAACAACCGAAAGCGGGGCCTGCGCCGGTGATATCCGTTGGAACACCTGTAACTTATAAGCTTTCAAATGGCATAACGGTTTTAGTGGTAGAGGACCATCGTCTTCCAAAAGTATCAGCAACTTACTTTATTGACCAGGGGCCGGTAAAGGAGGGCGCTAAAGCAGGGGAGTTTGACCTTATGGGTCAGATGCTTGAGGAAGGAACAACTTTAAAACCCAAGGCGCAGTTTGATGAAGCGGTTGAACAAATGGGAGCAGATGTTAGCCTAAGTGGGAGCAGGGCAACTGCGTCTGCCCTTACACGTTATTTTGATAAAGCCTTTAAGCTTATGGCTGAGGCATTGCGCCATCCGGCTTTCAAGCAGGAGTCTTTCGATAAATTAAAATCGCAAACGATCACGGGCCTTAAAAGCCAGGAAAAAAATGCCAAAGCAATTTCTGCAAGAGTTGTGAATGCTTTAGCGTATGGTACAGACCATCCCTCCGGCGAGTTTGAAACAGAAGAATCTGTAAATGCGCTTACGCTTGATGATATAAAAAATGTTTACAAGCAATACGTAACGCCATCGCGTGCCTACCTCACTTTTGTGGGCGATATAAAACCGCTTGACGCGAAAGCCCTTGCAGAGAAGACTTTGGGCGACTGGAAGGGTACAAGCCTGTCTTTACCAAAATTGGCATCGGTTAATAACCCCGCTAAAACAGAAGTTGATCTTGTGGATGTGCCAAATGCTGTACAGAGTGAGATAACAGTTGTAAACCTTGTTAACCTTCCCATGAGCAGCCCTGATTATTTTCCTTTGTTGTTGGCTAACCAAATATTGGGTGGTGGATCAGACAGTCATTTGTTTTTGAATCTACGTGAAAGGCATGGTTACACTTACGGTTCTTATTCATCAATTGGCGCTGGCAGATTTCAGTCAAAATTCAATGCTTATGCCTCGGTAAGAAATGAAAAAGTGGATAGCGCAGTAATGCAAATTTTGAAAGAAATAGATACGATGCAAATAAAAATGGTAAGCGCTGAAGAATTGAAAAACGCCAAGGCATTATACAATGGATCGTTTGCACTTGGGTTGGAAGATCCGGCTCGTACGGCAGCTTTTTCGAGCAATATTCTTATTAATAATTTACCTGCCGATTTTTATAGAACTTATTTGCAAAAGATAAATGCCGTTACCGCTGCGGATGTGCAAAGGGTAGCAAAAAAATATTTTAATTATAACAACACAAGAGTAGTAGTTGTTGGTAAAGCAGAAACAGTAAAACCGGGCCTTGAAGCAATGGGTTACCCTTTAAATGTGTATGATAAATTTGCCAGTAAAGTGAACATGAAAGACTCTGCGTCTGCAATTAGTGCTAAAGCGCCTAATGAGATAATCGCTGACTATATTAAAGCAATTGGCGGAGAAAAGGCAGTAGCAGATATAAAATCGGTGAAAGTTTCCGGTAAGATGATTATACAAGGTACCGCTCTTGATTACGAGCAAAAAGAAATGAGTCCTAACATGCAGGTAACTAATGTTGCCATGAATGGAAATACAGTAATACACAGGTACTTTAATGGTAAAACGGGTTCCATGTCACAGATGGGGAATTCAAAAGACCTTAGTGAAGATGAGATTGCTGAAGCAACAGAAAACAAGGGTATCATTCCACAGATATTTTATAAAGATGCGGGCTACAAACTTGATTATGCCGGCACTGAAAAAGTTGGATCAAATGATGCTTATAAAATAACTGTCACTTCTCCATCCGGAAAGAAATCAACAGAATACTATGATGTGCATACAGGCTATCTCGTAAAAAATAATCGCAGCAGGAAGGCTAATGGGCAGGAAGTTGAGCAATCAATAGAATATGGTAACTACAAAAAAGTTGGGGATATAATGTTTCCATACACGAACACTGTATCGGTTCAAACACCTGCGGGTGCTCAG
>JBBPZF010000256.1:0-3099 GCA_038199105.1 Chitinophagales bacterium
AGTTATAAATCCTGATAACTCCATCACGTAATACATTGGCAAGTGCCTTCACTTCGGAAAATGTACAAACCCATATACCTTCTTTCAGTCCAAAGCAATCAAGTTCTCTGGGCATAGTTTTAGTAACAAGCACTGCGATATCAGCGCCGGTGCTTCGCATATCTTTTTTAAATTTTTCAATCCAGTCGGCGCCAAAGTTTTCAGTTCGCTTACACTCGTAGATTATTTTGCCACATTCCTGCCCAAAATTATTTCTTACCAATTGGATACAGTCCGCACCTTTGACGCCCTTGCCCACTTCTGTTATCACATCAAAAGGAAACCCATTGCGAAGCATTTCTTCCAATGCCGTTTCATGCACTTCACCCTGTAATTGCATGGAACCCTGGTCAGCCTTGCGTTTCATTTCTTCGGCCAGCTTCTTTTGATCTTCCAACTGCTTTTCAAGTTCTCTCAGCTTCATATTATGTTCAGTTTCTTTCACAGCATTTTTCTCAATTTCCTGTCTCCTTATCTGTACACTCAATGATGCTCTTTCTTCTGATAACCTTTTTTGCAAAGCAATTTCCATTTCTTCTTCTTTGGTTTTCAACTCCTGTACCTTCTTTAAAAATTCAAGTTCTTTTTGCCTCGCTGATTTCAATTTTTCTTCATTATCACTATTAGCCTGCTGTAAAATTTTTAACTGATTTTCGAAATCGCTGCTGATTGATTTTCGTAGCCTTTCCTGGGTTTCGTTTTCTATTTTGACTTTTTCCTTTTGCATTCTTTCAGCAAACAATTCATTTTCTTTTTCTTTCTTTTTCTCAAAATCTCTTCTTTGCTCTTCTAATATTTTTGCCTGGTCTATATATTTTTTTCTCAGGCTTTCAGCATCTTTTGAAAACTTTTCAGCATATTCTTTTTCCAAAGATTTTGCAATAGCATCTTCCGGTTCAAATTCGTTTTTACAATTGGGGCAGGTTATCTTAGGCATATAAATATTTTTGCAATTCAATTAAGATTTAAACAAAAAATCCTTCATTTTTTTGAATGAAGGATTTTGTGCGGCAAAGGAGATTCGAACTCCCAAACCCTTTCGGGCGCTACCACCTCAAGGTAGTGCGTCTACCAATTTCGCCATCGCCGCGTTTTAGTAGTTTTCAATGTAAAATTTTTTTCTCTTCTGAAAAGAACTTTGGGCTGCAAATTTAATTAAAAGAGCGCTATTAAAAACTACACATTTAATATAATTCTGAAAGTTGTTCCCTTCCCCGTTTCTGATGATTTTACATAAAGTTGCCCTTTATGATATTTTTCAACTATTCTTTTTGAAAGTGAAAGTCCAAGGCCCCATCCTCTCTTTTTTGTGGTAAAGCCCGGCTTAAAAACCTTTGCAATGTTTTGCTTACTAATGCCTTTGCCTGAATCGGTAACATCAATAATTACATGGCCGGAACGTTCATTTATTTTTACCGAGATTGATCCCTTTCCTTCCAAAGCATCCAATGCATTCTTTAAAAGATTTTCAATTACCCAGTCAAACAAGGGCCCCGAAATTTTTGCAGTAACAGGTTTATTTTCCGGCGCTTCTATGGTAAAGTTTACCTTATCCGGCGCACGTCTTTTTATATATCCTATCATTTTTTCCACCTGCTCTGTTATATTGAATTCTTCCAGTTTGGGTGTGCTTCCTATTTTTCCAAAGCGGTCACTTATAAGCTTCAACCTATTTATATCTTTCTCCATTTCTGTGGAGATAGATAAGTTTCCGTTATCCTCTTTAAGCATCTCCACCCAGCCTTCAAGCGATGAAATTGGCGTGCCCAATTGGTGAGCTGTTTCCTTCGCCATACCTGCCCACACCTGGTTTTGCGTGGATTTATTTCTTGTGGAAATTGCATAAAGAGTAATAAAAATAAATAGCGCGACAATAAGCAGTTGTACAAGGGGATAATATTTAACTTGCTTTAATAGTACGGAATCACCATAATAATATTTGTCAGCAACATAAGGCTCTTTACTTAAGACCAACAGTATGGGCGGATGGGCAGATTTAAATTCATCTAATTTTTTTTGTACATAATCTTTGGATGAATGAAGCTGCGTGGAATCTAAATTTCTTGTATCAATAATGCTGTCTTCTTCATTCGTTTGTATAATCGGGATATCAGCATTTTGTTGTTGTATCTGGCTTGCAAGCGCCAGATCAGCGCTTTCAGGAGATGTGGCAATAAATTTATTAGCTTCGACCCACTGGCTTATTTTCTGCCGCTCCTCTGCTTCTATTTTTTTGGCTAAAAGATTAGAATAAAAAATAGTACCTGAAACAATTGCCACCGCAAGTAACGCAAGCCCTGTTCGTAAATTTATTAGTTGCCTCAGCATACAAATGATTAGGTTCAAATCTAAAATCTATTTCCGATAATTATCAGAACTACATACCAAAATCTTTTATGTTTGTAGTAATCTTAAACCATCATCCTTGCATTCATTACCATCTGTAGCAGTCGTAATACTAAACTGGAATGGGAAGCATTTTCTTGAAAAATTTCTTCCGTCAGTATTGGCTACTAAATATGATAATCTATCAGTGATAGTTGCCGACAATGCTTCAACAGATAATTCCATTTCTTTTTTACGCAAATATTTTCCGGCTATAAGATTATTGACAAGCGATAGTAATGAAGGTTTTTCCAAAGGCTATAATTCAGCGCTTAAAAAAGTTACATCCGATTATTATATTTTGTTAAACAGTGATGTGGAAGTGACTGAGGGTTGGGTTACACCGATCATATCACTTATGGAATCCGATAAAAAAATCGCCGCCTGTCAGCCGAAAATTTTATCATATAAAAATAAAAATCAGTTTGAATATGCCGGTGCTTCTGGTGGATTTATTGATCACTTGGGTTATCCATTCACTCGCGGCAGAATATTTGAAACCTGCGAAGTTGACAAACGGCAATACAATTCAGCGATACCAATTTTTTGGGCGACCGGCGCCGCGCTGTTTATAAGAGCTGCTGTTTTTAAGGAGATGAATGGCTTCGATGAATTCTTTTTTGCCCACCAGGAGGAGATTGATTTATGCTGGAGAATGCAAAGAGCGGGATATAA
>JBBPZF010000257.1:0-3165 GCA_038199105.1 Chitinophagales bacterium
CAATTTTGAAGAAGGGTAATACATTGTTCATCATTCCAATCGTGAATAATATGTTTCATAATGTGAGCATCACCACCTACAGGTACCGAAGTGAAAAAGTCTCCCCCTACAGTTTCGCATTGGTCTGTAACACCATGCTCCTTCAAAAGCTTTTCTGCTTCGACAACAATAGCAGGCGTGTCATACAATACTCCTTTTAAGTTGCCATATTTTGCCAGAATAGAAGCTAATAAAAAACCATGGCCGCCACCTACATCTACCAACGTTGAAATGGAAGAAAAATCGTAAGCGTTCACCACTGCAACACTTGAAAATGCGCTGTTGCTGGTCATGGCATCATTAAATACTTTTCCCGCTTTCTCATTGCTCCAGAAATAATCAAATGAAGATTTACCAAATACTTTGTCAAAAGAAGGCTTGCCTGTTTTAACACTATAAGGAAGCTCTGCCCATGTCTGAAATTGCCAGTCGCAACTTATCATTTCAGCAAACGCACGCAAACTCCCTGGTGCATCGCTAAGCAATGGTTCGGCTAATGGGGTCAACGAAAACTTTTTTTCATTGTCTTCAGAATACACACCTATACTGGCACAAGCCCGTAATACACGATAAAGTGAACGGGCATGTACACCTGTTTGCAGGGCTAATTCGTCCGCATTTCTTGCGCCATCTTTTAATAAGTCAGCAATACGCAGTTCTGCTGAAACACCTATTGCACGTGAAGCCGCAAAGCCAAAAAGCATTTGCATTAATTGAACGGGAGGAGGAAGTTCATTTGTCATAATGGTTTGTCTAAAAATGAGTAAAATATTTGTAAATCTTGTGATAGTGAAGTTTCTCCAAATTACTGCCAACATTTCAAATTGCCGCAGTCCAGGTAGTTTGTGAGGTTACAAATCACGTCACAGCCCCCGTAAGTCCCACCGATCGAAACATCACTTAAAAAAAATTCCGGTTGACAGTAAACGAACCTGCCTGAGGTAGGCAAGTAAATATCAGCGATTTTTATTTTTGGTATCCCAAGGGATAAAGCCCTCATCCTCGCTTCTATTTTTTACAATTCAAAAATTCTAATCATTACTGCACCCTTCCCTTTTCCTCTTCCGCACCAGTACTGCGTTCCCGCGTTCCTTTTAATTTTTCCTTACCAAAATTGTGCGTAAAAGTGAGTTTGTAAGTAGGTTGAGAAAAACAAAGGCTGGTATTAGAGACAAGATTTTGTGCCGGTAAATCAGTGACAGACCTGATCTTCATTGTATTTAAAATGTCAGATGCATTAAATTGTAATGAATTTTTTTGGCCGAGCTTTTTCTTTAGCCCAATGTCAAGCGATCCAAAAGCTTTTACCTTAGCCAAGCCTGACAGTGATGCCGATTGATAAAAGCCGGACAACTCAAGTGCAAATTTTTTCGGTAACTTAAACTGCTGACTTCCATAAATATTAATATTGCCGTAGCTCAACCGCACCGGCTCTTTTTTATAGATCGCATTTACCTGTTTCCATAATCCTGTAATATTAAATTGCATTGTCCACCAGTCATTCATCTTAACCGGCAAAGAAATTACTGCAGAAATGATCTTTTGATTTTCAAGATTCTGAGGCGTAAGAATGGTTATAAGGGTTGTTGAATCCGTTTCCGCTTGAAACCCTGTAATAGCATGATCCTCTAAGCTGTAAGAAATTGAAAACAAATACGATTTAAAAATGTAATCTCCTTTGATTGTATTGGTAATGGAAGGTTGCAATGCAGGATTGCCCGTTATCACTGTTTTTGCATCAATATAATATGTAAACGGCGCCAGGTCAGTAAAGGCCGGCCTGTTGATGCGGGTGTTAAATGAAAAATTAATTTTATTGTTTTCGTCTAAAGTATGTGACAGGAACAAGGTTGGAAAAAGATTTCCGTAATGCCGGTCCACTAAATTTTTTTTGGTTTCAGTTCCCAGGTTTGAATTGGTGTATTCATATCGTAAGCCCAACTTCGCTTGTGTCTTATCACTTACAGATACATCAAAAGAAACATAAGCCGCTGAATAATTTTCGGTCAATTTGTATTTTGCTGACAGGGCCTCATCCTTTATCCACGAAGGCTGATCCAGCTTTTCAAAACTTACATTATTTTTAAATCCTGAAACGGTTTGTTTAAAGCCGCTCTCCATACTTATTTTCTTTCCCAATTTGGCGTTGTAATCTAAAGCTCCGACCCAAAAATCAATGAAAGTAATTTTTCCGCTCCGGGTTGCCAGGTCATAAACAAAATTTCCAGTGCCATCATAGTTCGAAGCAAAATAATTTACGGGTTGATTATTTTTATAATGGAAATAATCAAGGTTCAGTATCAGGCTTGTATTCCCGTCAAAATTATGGTTGGCATTTAAGTTAATTCCAAAATTTGTCCAATCGTTCAATTCACGATTTGCATAAGTGGTTAATGTATCAGGTGCTTGATTTTTAAACAGTGAACTCTGATTATGCTCAGACTGTGTATAATGCCTTTTATCGCCGGTAATTAACATGCCCACAACGGTTCGTTTAGTAACTTGATAGTCTAAGCCCAGCCTTGCATTTATTTGTATCGTTGTGTCAGTGCGGTCAGTATTGACATACTTTTCAAAAACATTTCCGTCGTTCCGTATTTTGCTATAATCCTCAACCACGAACGGCTTTATCTCACGGGAATAAGAGACATCGCCATAGATATTCAATTTATCTTCCCGATGATTGAAATTGATACCTGCAGCAGTCTTCAATCCTTTACCATAGCCCGCCGTTAAGTTATAGGATCCATTTGTGCCAACATTATTGTTCTCTTTCAATACAATATTGATGTAGCCTGCATTTCCGGCTGCATCAAAACTGGCAGGCGGCGTGGTGATAAGCTCTATTTTTTCTATATTACCTGAACTCATGCCCGATAACATTTCTACCACAGTGGCAACCGGTACATGGCTCATCTTTCCGTTGATCATTAACTCTACGCCGTTCTTTCCATTCATGGCAATGAGATTGTTCTGGTGGTCAACAATCACACCCGGGGAGCGCTATTATTTTTCCAATGCGGTTTTGCCTGACGATGTTATGATGTTGGCAACATTGATTACGTGACGATCAATATTCTGATCATGGATAGGCTTCTTTGATGTAACGGTAACATCTTTTAATGC
>JBBPZF010000258.1:0-2495 GCA_038199105.1 Chitinophagales bacterium
ATGCCTCACCTATACATAATATTTTCATGGTAAAATATTTTGCTCAAATTACTTAATGCGCGGCAGTTAGAATCGGCATATCTTCCGGCACTGTTGTTCCCGGCTTTATTTTCGCGGGTTTTATGAGGATTGTTGCAAAAGCCGCTATCAATAAAAATACTACAGCAAATGAAATTGCTTTACCGGGATCATTGCCTAAAAAGTTCCTAAGCACAAAACCGAATGTAACGTTTTGCAATATCATCGGGATCACGATCATCATATTGATGATGCCCATATACACGCCATATCTTTCTTTGGGTATATCATTTACTACCATCAGGTAAGGCACTCCCATCATGCTTGCCCAGGCAATGCCAAAGCCGTCATTGGTGCAAAAAGTAAATATTTATTTTCAATATGAGGAAAGATCAACAGGCCTATGCCGGCCATAACGAGGCAAATAATATGTACCAATTTCTACTGCTTCCTCATACAAAGATTTGTTGAGCGCCGGTGTTGTATGCCATACAGATTCTGCAATACTCTTCGATGCATTTTGCCAATAGCAAAACAATGCATACCATTGAAAAAGATAAACAAGCCCCAATTTGCCACATCATCGGCGGCATATCTTTATGGCAGAAAATATTTCCTTGAAAGGTTCGGTAATTCCTTTTTTTGCTGCTTTCAGTGCAGCGAGTTCTTCAGCAGTGGGTGGTATTTCAGGTGTTTTATAAATAGACCAACTCACTGAAGCGATAGAACAAATTGACCCTAAAAAGAAAGAACCGAAAACCCAGTAAGGAATTTGTCAGTGCGTACCTGTAATATGTTTTTGAAAAAAATATAAAGAAATATTTTGCCAGCGTGGTGCCGAGCCCGGTAAAAAAACTTTATGATAGAAAGCCGGTGGCATGCTGTTCGGGCGGAAGCTTGTCTGCAATGAAAGCTCTGTATGGTTCCATGGCAGTATTGTTGGCCGCATCTAACACCCAAAGCAATCCCACAGCCGTCCAGAGCGAACTGCTGAATGGATAGAGAAACAAACCAATGCTGCAGAACAAAGCGCCAATAAAAAAGTATGGTTTGCGCCGGCCAAATCTTGGTGACCATGTCTTATCACTCATAGCGCCAATTACGGGCTGAATTAATAATCCTGTCACGGGTCCGGCTAAATTCAATAAAGGAATTTGGTCAGGGCTGGCGCCTAAAAAATCATAGATTGGATTGACAGCACTTTGCTGAAGGCCAAAATTATACTGAATGCCAAAGAAGCCGACATTCATATTTATAATCTGCGAAAAAGAAAGCCGCGGTTTTAGAAAAGAAAGTTTGCCCATAAAGGATCAATCGTTATTAAATATAAAGATTTTTAATTCGCATAAAATTTTCGGGGAACAAATATTTGTAAAAAATAAAAGCGTTAATGATGTCGCTCTTTTTAAAATATTGCTGTTAAACATTTTGTATTAAAAGCCGGCGATTCTAAGAAAACAATAAGGATGAAGAGGTATTTAAAACTGGCAAGTTTCATATCTTTCTCCTATATAAAAAAAGTATGGAGCCATATATAATAGGTATAGACCTCGGAACGGGTAGCACAAAAGCAGTTGCCTTAAATTATTCAGGAGAAGTAATTGCTTCGTCGCAGTTTCACTATTCCAGCTTAGATACGCCGCATGGTTATTCAGAACAGGACCCTGAAATAATATGGAAGGCATTTAGAAATTGCCTCATTGATGTAACCAATATTTTAAAGCATGTACCCTTTGCTGTTAGTTTCAGCAGTTGCATGCACAGCCTTATTATTATTGATAGAAATAATTTACCGCTTACTAACTTAATTACCTGGGCGGATACGCGGAGTGAGAAGATTGCTGAAGAAATTCGCCAGTCGGTAATGGCGGAAGCCATTTACACGCAAAGCGGCACGCCGATTCACTCTATGTCGCCGCTATGTAAAATTATTTGGTTTGGCAGAAACGAGCCGGAGATTTTTACCAAGGCTTTTAAATTTATTTCTATCAAAGAATTTATATGGTACAGGCTTTTTGGCGTTTACGAAATTGATCAATCAATTGCATCTGCTACAGGGTTGTTTAATATTGAAACCAATATTTGGAACCAGCAATCTTTACAATTATGCGGTATCAATGTTGAGCAACTCTCTGCTATTATGCCTACAAATTTCATGCGGGCTAATATTATTCCGGAAATTGCTGATGAACTAAAAATAGCGCAAGAAACCGCTTTCTGCATAGGCGCAAGTGATGGCTGCCTGGCCAATATCGGCAGCTTCTCTGTAGAACCCGGCACGGCTGCGCTTACCATTGGCACGAGCGGCGCGGTAAGAATAGTACACAATTCACCGGTATTTAATTTCGGTGCAATGATCTTTAATTATGTATTGGAAGCCGACACTTTTATTTGCGGTGCGCCGGTTAATAACGGGGGAAATGTATTGGAATGGATGATGAAAAATTTTCTTGAAAATATCAATCCTGTTGAGAAAG
>JBBPZF010000259.1:0-2234 GCA_038199105.1 Chitinophagales bacterium
GAGCTGGATGCTTATACAGTTAAGTGCAATTTAAAAAAAGGGATCAACCGGGTTTTAATTCAGCTTGGTTATACTAATTACGATTACCCTAATTTTTCATTACGGTTTACTGATGAAAAATATAAAGCTCTGCCAAATATTTATGGCTCGTCAACTTATATGCCTTACCCGAAAAATAATGACAGCAGTATAAAATATACAATCATTCCGCTTTTCGCCGAAGAGTATTTTGCAGGTAAAATAAAATCACAACCCACCAACCTTGTTAATTATTTATTACTTGCTGATACTTATTTAAGAAACGGAAAACTACTGGAAGCACGGGATGTTGTAAATGATGCATTGAAGCTTGCCCCGGAAAATTCATTGTTAAGAGTGAAATTAATAAACATATTGAACAAGCAAAATAACAAAACCCTTTATCTTGAAGAATTGGAAAAAATTAAGCTGGCAGATCCTGAAAGCGTATTGGTATCTCAACTGAAAATAAAAGAATTGTATGATAATGAAAAATTTGAAGATTGTGCGGCAGAGTTAGAAAAGTATAAAGGATTATATGGAGAAGATGAATATACGGATGGTTATAAGCTGATGCTTTTGGCACATGATAAAAAATATGATGACTTAGTAAAAGTTGCCGAAAAAGTATATCAGAAATATCCGGGCAATGCTCAAACCATTGCAATGATGTATAATATTAAAAAGGATGTGTACAAGGATAATCCCGGGGCCCTCGCAGTATACGAAAAGTATATGAAAAATAATTACAACTATGGCGTATACACAGATTATGCGAATATTCTTGTTGACAAAGGCGAAGTAAAAAAGGGGATGGCAATAAAGGAAAAATTATCGTCAACATTTCCTTATGACCCTAATGGTTATTATAAACTGTCAAAGTATTATTTCTCTGTAAAAGATTATAATAAGTCTGAAGATTATGTACGCAAATCTTTGGCGCTCTCTCCTTATAATGAAAATTATTGGGAGCAACTCGGCGATATTCAAAGCGAAAAAAATAATACTTCGGAAGCTTTAAATGATTACAATCAATCTTTGAAATTTGACCCGGATCAATATAGTATCATCAGCAAAATAAGGAAGCTGAATAGTAAGCCCGAAATTTCTAAATTATTTCCTGAAACTGATATGGAAAAGTTAATTAAAGAAGATAACCCGGCAGAAGCTAAAAACTCAGACTATGGATACTATTATATACTCGACCAGAAAAATGCAATAATGTATCCTGACGGGGCTACTGAAGAATATGATACTTATATGATCAGGATCACTAATGATAAAGGTATCGAGGCTTATAAAGAATCATCAATCAATTATAATAATACACAATCATTACTTATTGAAAAAACGGTGGTGATAAAAAAGAGCGGAGCAAAGATTGAAGGGGAAAGGAACAATAACCAAATAGTATTTACAAATCTTGAAGTGGGTGATGTTGTTGTTTTTAAATACAGGCTTCAAAGTTATGTTTATGGGCGCTTCGCAAAAGAATATTGGGACAGGTATGCTTTTGGCGGGCAGATTTATTCTGCCATAACAAAATATAATTTAATTGTGCCAGCTGAGCAAAAAATAAATTACATATTGACCAATTCGCCCGTTCAACCGGTAATTCAAAATATTGAAAATTTTAAAGAATATAGCTGGGTTATAACAAAGCCCGATCCTACAAAAGACGAACCTCTTATGCCGGAACAGGCAGATATCGGAACCATACTTCATATTTCAACAATTTCATCCTGGAAGGAAATTGCCAACTGGTATAGCGATATAACCAATAACAAGTCTGAAGAAGATTTTGAAATCATCGCTCTTTATAAAAAATTATTTCCTGATGAGAAAAAGAAATTATCACAATTTGAAAAGGCCAGGATTATTTATTTATATATCGAATCTAATATTAAGTATAGCGAAGTTTCTTTCAGGCAAAGTGCATTTGTTCCGCAACGGGCTTCTGCTGTTTTATCAACGAGGTTGGGCGATTGTAAAGATCTTTCTGGGTTGTTTGTAACGCTTGCTCACATGGCAGGAATTAATGCGAAAATGGTATTAGTATCTACAAGAGATAACGGGCAAAAAAATATATTGCTGCCTTCTGTAGAATTTAATCATTGCATAGTAAAAGCTATACTGGATACTAAAGATTATTTTATAGAACTAACGGATAATAATTTGCCATTTACCAGTATGCCTAATGACTTAAGCGGCGCGGA
>JBBPZF010000260.1:0-3959 GCA_038199105.1 Chitinophagales bacterium
ACCGCTTTTCCTACATTATTTAAATTTAAATGCATCATATTGGTATTTTTATTAAAATTTTTATGATAAGTCCTTTAAATAAACGACCGCACAATGTATTTATTTCTAAAGTAGAAAAAATTTTAGTAGCATCATACTAAATCTATACCAAAGTAAAAACCTTTACAAATATTTTACTTTTGTATTCCATTACATCAACTTTCCTACAGAATTTAATTATAATTCCAGCGCTCCGTTCATGCTTCTAACTGCATCTGCACTCTTGCTGAAAGCCGCTTTTTCTTCCTCATTCAATTTAAAATCAATAATTTTTTCCCAGCCATCTTTGCCTAAAACTACAGGAACACCTATGCAGATATCATTCTGTCCATATTCGCCCTCTACAAGTACACTGCAGGGAATTAATTTTTTCTCGTTCCTCACTATTGATTCAACCAATGCTGCTCCTGCTGCGCCCGGCGCATACCATGCACTTGTTCCTAATAAACCGGTAAGCGTCGCACCACCCACCATTGTATCTGCTGCCACCTTTTTAAGTGTTGCCTCATCAAGCAAATTCGAAACAGGTGTGCCATTATAGGTAGCTAATCTTGTCAAAGGAATCATGGTGGTATCACCATGCCCGCCTATTACTACTGCCTGCAGGTCTTGTGCGGAGCATCCTATAGCTACCGACAAATAATATTTAAAACGGCTGCTATCTAATATTCCACCCATTCCTATTATCCTGTTTTTTGGAAGGCCGCTTGATTTTAATGCGAGATATGTCATTGTATCCATTGGATTGCTTATCACAATTATAATTGCCTCCGGTGAATGCTCCAATATATTTGACGTAACTCCTTTAACTATCCCTGCATTAATTCCTATCAACTCTTCACGCGTCATACCGGGCTTGCGTGGAAGGCCTGAGGTAATCACTACTACATTGCTTCCGGCTGTTTTTTTATAATCAGACGTACTACCAATAATTTTTGTATCACTGCCAAGCAATGCTGCACTTTGCATAAAATCCATGGCTTTACCTTCTGAAATTCCTTCCTTTATATCCAGCAATACAAGTTCTTCACAAAGTTCTTTCCTGGCAATATTGTCTGCACATGTAGCGCCAACTGCACCTGCGCCTACTACGGTTACTTTCATTTTATGTATGTTTTATTTAAAAAATTAATGAACGTCCCAAAGGTAATGTTTCATTATAAAATAAAAGAAGAGCTATAAGATTAAGATACGCTTACATAGCTTTTCATTTTATTTATTTCTACTAAGCCGTATTATTTATACATCCGTTAACGACATCATTTTATTCTTTCAGCTAACTTAACAGTCATATTCCCAAAATTTTCATGGTTAAGTTATTTGTGCCGATGTTCTGCTTTTTAATGTTAGCATCCTTTCATATAGTTGCAGCAGTCACGCTTACCGCAATTCCGGATACACATACTTCTTCTGTATCACTCCAATGGAATATGGTAAATTATGCCACAGTTACTGCTTATGTATTACTAAAAAGTATTGATGGTGTTGTATGGCAGGTTGCTGCTGCTAACCCTGTTTATAGAAATTATAAGTCTTCGTCTGTTCTTATTTACAGGGACCAGGTAAATAACGAGGAAAAGTTGTTTTACAAAGTAAGGGTATATGATGCCCACGATAATACGGTGGCATTGTCAAATACGGCGGTTGCCGAAATTCATAAAGCCATCTACCACGGCGCGGGCAATAGCTATATTAATGCACCCTCAACTCCGAATGTAACCAGCAGAAGCAGTAAAGCCTGGCAGTTATATCCGAATTCTGTAACAGACATACTTAATCTTTCTTATAACAGGAGCGATAAACCAAGAGGTGTTATTAATGTAATAATCACAGACGCCACGGGTAAAGTTGCTATCCGCTTCAGGCAGGCATCCAATAATATGCAGCTACGCATCCCCGTTAGTACCCTGCACACCGGCCTTTATTTTATAAAAATAAATGTGCTGGATGAAATGCAGATGAATGAAAAATTTGTAAAGCAGTAATTACAATTCCGCTGCTATGCTGTCTATTTTTACACTTCCCTCAAATGACTTTTTGAAATCGCCTTCCTTATCATATAAAAAGATGGAAGGAAGATTTTTTACTTTAAAATAAACGGGGAAGAAAAATTTTGTATCTCTTGCCATGGTTATTTGAGGATAGCCGGCAATTTTGTAATTTTTATAAAAAGCCATCATTTCTTCATAAGGAAGATACGTGATCATAACAATTTGTGTGTTCTTAAACTTCTTTATGTTGGCAAGCAATTCTTCGGTTTCATGCTGGCAATGTTCACAGTCGGGACTAAAAATCATGAACAATACCTCTCTCTTCTTTTTCAAATCTTCCCTGGAAAAGGCAGTGCTGTCTGGTGCTTTGAAAACAGTGAATTGAGGAACAGTCGGAAACCTCAGGTAAACAGGCGTTTCCTCATCTGCCTGCGAAAACCCTTTTATACAAAACAATGTAAGCGCTAAAAAAGTGAGAATGTTTTTCAAGTTTAATTTTTTTTAAAGGTAAGTAATTAGCTGATTGCCCAAAATAGCCGATTAGCCAATTAATTTATAACTTCACCGCCAAAAAAAAATTGTATGGCATCTACTTCTGATATGAGAACAGGACTCATTCTAAAAATTGACGGCAGCCTCTATACCGTTATAGAGTTTGGACAAAATAAAACAGCCCGTGCAGCAGCGAAAGTATGGGCAAAGCTAAAAGGCGTGGATAATAACCGCACCATCGAGCAAACATGGAATAGTGGTGAAACCATTTTTCCGGTAAGGGTTGAGAAAAAACCTTTCCAATTCTTGTATAAAGATGAAACAGGCTACACTTTTATGGATACTACTACGTACGAGCAGATCGCAGTTGCCCCTGAGATGGTAGATGCACCGCAGTTTCTGAAAGATGGACAGGAAGTATCCGTTTTAATTAATGGAGAAACCGACCAGCCAATGGGCGTAGAACTTCCCGATAAGATTGTAGTTCTCGTGACCTACAGCGAGCCCGGTATGAAGGGCGACACCGCCACCCGTACATTAAAGCCTGCAACGGTTGAAACAGGCGCAACTGTAAACGTTCCGCTGTTTGTAAACGAAGGTGAATTGATAAGAATCAACACCAAAACCGGAGAATATGTGGAAAGAGTAAAAGAGTGATTTGTTTCGATTTATATCCATTACAAACAAAACACCCCGGTTTTTTATTCAAAAAGGACTTCTTTTAGTAAAAAAGGGGCTTTTTTACTTTTTTAATATTCCGCACTTATTCTTAATCATTCCCTATCTTAGCTGCCCATTACATACAATAAACTTTAATTTGTGAATATGGATATTAAGCAAATACAGGAACTTGTAAAGCTGGTAAGTAAGACCAACATTGGTGAACTTAAAATTGAAAAAGATGATTTCAAGATCACTATAAAGCAAAAAGCAGATCCTGTACAAAATGTCATCTCGCAAGGCCAGCCACAGCCCCTTCAAAATTTCCTTCCACCTACTTTTAGCCCATCAGCTCCTTTGACAGAGAACGTATCGGAAAAAAGCGATTCGGGCAAACCCGATACAACTATCACAATAAAAAGCCCGATGATTGGTACTTTTTACCGCCAGGCTGGCCCTGAAAAACCGGTGTTTGTAAGCATTGGTGATGAAATAGAGACAGGCGATGTTGTGTGTATTATTGAAGCAATGAAGCTTTTTAATGAAATAGAAAGTGAAGTATCCGGGAAGATCGTAAAAGTTTTAGTAGAAGATGCCTCGCCTGTAGAGTTTGATCAACCGTTGTTTTTGGTAGAGCCTTCTTAAACTCAATATGAAAATATGAAAATGTGAAGATGTGAAGATGTGAAGATGTGAAGATGTGAAAACCAGCTTTTATGAAAAAAGAAATGTTTGATAATAATCCAATTTTAAAATTGTCATTTGACTTTTCTTTAA
>JBBPZF010000261.1:0-8529 GCA_038199105.1 Chitinophagales bacterium
GGTTGAAAATTTTGATTTTCCTTTGAATGAACTGATCGAATCATATACTTTCATAAATACTTCCTGGGCCACATCTTCAGCATCTTCAGCATTTTGCAAAATGCCAATAGCTGTATTATATACCAAATCCTGCCACGTGTCAACCAGCGTTTTAAAAGCAGCCCTGTCCCTGTTCTTTACCAGTTCTATTAAATCCTGCTCATTCAAAATAAAAATTTTTATGCTAATTAAAACCCGTTGAAACCTCCCCGTCGTTCCATTGGGTTGGGCCTTTCAGAACTGGCTTTCACGTTTCCAAAGTTCCTTAATTTATAAGAAAACGTTAGCATAAAATATTGTTGTAACACCTGGTTCTTTACATCTTCCACATAAGACTCGGTCACGTTGCGGGTGATGCTTTTATTTTGTTTTAAAAGATCAAATACTGATAGTTTTAATTCGCCGGCCTGCTTCTTCAAAAACTTTTGCCCGATAGCCATATTCCACAGCCAATAGTTTTGGTTGAAGCCATCCGTTAAGCCTTTATAATATTGATTAGACAAATCATTTTGAAAAAATTGTCCTTTTTTGGTAAGCAGGTTAACAACGATGCCGGCAGATTGTGTAAAATAATTATTGTTAAGCGTAGGCTGCAATGTATTTTTTACGTTATTGATATTCCCTGAATAAGAAAGAGTAAAATCAATATACTCGCTGATGTTGCTGGAAAGCACAGCGCCAAGGTTATAATTATAACTGTTAGAAATGTTTGACACATTGTTGATCAAACCGGGCAACTTCGCATAGCCTAAGCCTGCGTTAAAATTAAGATTTGACTTTATGAATTTCAGCGGCAGACCAAAAGTGAAAAAAGACCTTGCGCTTACATAACCATCGAGATTTACAGGCTTCGAAATCTGTGAGCCCTTATAAAGTGTAACTGTGTTAGTGAGAATGGAATCTTTCGAAGCTGTATATACGGCATTTCCTACATAGTCTTTTGTGGTTTGAAAAAAGACGTTAGCAAAAAAGCTTGTGCCCTTCACACTATTGGTATAGTTATATCTCGTAATAAAATTATTGGTGTATTGTTGCTGCAAATCAGGATTACCGGTAGTATAATAAAACTGGTTAGAATTATTAATTACATTCTGCAACTGGTTTACAGAAGGTGGGTTGACTGATGACCTGTAAATAACTCTCAAATTACTTTTGGCAGAGAGTTTCACTCTTGCAAAAGCATTCCCCAAAATATTACTGAAAGATTTATCAATTTGCGTAACCTTCGGGAACACCTGGTCACTCTTTAGTTCGCTGTATTGATAAGAAAGGCCTGCAGAAATCATATTATCCCTATCGCCAAGCCGGTAAGTCAGTCCCGTATTTTGTGTGTTGTAGGTGTTGTCAAATTTGTTACTAAGACTTGAATCCAGTATCGAGTATTTGGCATTTGAATTATCAAAATTAAAAGTCTCCTGGTCCGCGTGATTGTTTTGAAAAGAAGGATTATAATTCGCCTGCAGCATCGCTTTCTTTCCTACCGGTTCTGTATATACAAGGTTAAAACTATACTTATTACTGTTGGTTTGTTGGTTAGAAAGTTGCTGAACAGTATCTATTAACGGCGAATTTAATTTGTAAAAAGTGTTATAAGCATTTAAATAATTTTGGCCATCGCGGTTTGAAATGTTTTGATTAAAACCTATTGATATACTTCTTCCTCTTTTAGCAAAAGCATGCCTGAATAAGATTCCATTATTTAAACTATTGCCTTTTGTAGTGGAATTAATATCATACTCAGTCTGGCTAAGTATATTTTGAGGATCAACAGACTGGACACCGGTAACTGCGCTATTTGATTTATTATTTTGAAAATTGAGGCTCGATGTTACCAACAAAGAATTTGAAGAATCAATTTTATAGGTTAACCTGAAGTTTACACGGTTGTTATAGTTGGTGTTGTTAGAGAGCGTATTCTCATCATATAATTGTGTTGAATCAGCCGTGATAAAATTCTGCCGGTTAATGGTTTCATTATTTGATGTATTGCTGTTATTGAAAAAATAACTTCCCGACACATCAACTTTTTTACCCCAGGCATCGCTGTAGTTAATGCCGGCTGCGTTCGTCTTGCTTATTCCGTTCTGCTGGCCTACTAAAAAATTACCCGAGTTTCCGCCACCACGATACCCTCCGCCTCCGCCACCTCTTCTTCCGCCGCCGCCGCGGTTGTTACTGCTGGTAACACCCAACAAATCTTGTGACGAAAAATTCTGTTGATTTACATTATTAAAAAGGCCAACAAGAGAAATGCGTCGTGCATTATTAAAAAAGCTAACGTTTCCGCCCGCACTGTAGCGATCATCCGTTCCATAACCGGCGAACACACGTCCGAAATTTCCATTGCTCATATCTTTTTTGGTTACAATATTTATTGACTTTGTAGTGTTGCCATCGTCAAAGCCGGTCAGCTGCGCCTGGTCGCTTAATTTATCAAAAACCTGTATTTTATCGACCACTTCAGAAGGAAGATTTCTCAACGTGGCGGTTGCGTCATCACCGAAAAAATCTCTTCCATCCACGGTCACTTTTGTCACAGTTTCTCCTTGTGCAGTCACGGCGCCTTTTTGATCAACCGTTACACCCGGCATCTTTTTAATAAGGTCCTCCACGTTAGCATCAGGGTTTACTTTATATTGATTGGCTGCATATTCAAGCGTATCATCTTTCTGCCTCACAGGCGGAGCTGCACCATTAATAAGAACTGTGCTTAAGGTTTTTGCGCCTTTTGCAAAACTTAAAACGCCTAAATTATTATCGCCTTCGGAAACAGTGATCACACGTGCCATGGTTTCATAGCCGACTGATGTTGCCGTAAATGTGTAGTTTCCTACAGGCACCTGCGCGAAAGAAAAGCGCCCTGCACTATTAGTGACAGCCGGAAAAGAATTTTTGGTTGAATCAGCCTTAATAAGTAAAACAGTTACATTAGAAATAGGGATCTTTTCCGCTGCATCCTGCAATGTACCTGTTACGTTTTGCGCCTTTATATTGGAAGAGAAAAAAGCGATTAAGATAAAACTCTGTAAAATTCTGCGCATAACATTCTTTTAATTATGGTATGACGATATAACTGCGGAAAACCTTTGCAGCAGTAATTAGATATTTTCCGTGGAAACGAAAATTAAAACGAATGCTTTTTTATAAGCAAACTTTATCCGCAATAAGGGCCGGGTTTTTTATTTCATTAACACTACTCAAATACATTTCAATTATCTTGCACGTCCTAAATCAAAAAATATGGAATATAATAAGATTGTATCTGTGACCGGGCTTAGCGGTTTGTTTGAAATTCTTTCTTCTAAATCTGATGGCGCTGTAGTTCGCTCATTGGATGATAAAAGCACGAAGTTTGTAAGCAGTCGCCAACACAATTTTTCGCATCTGGAAAGTATTGAAGTTTTTACTACAAAAGACAATACGAATCTTGCCGAATTGTTTGACGCGATGAAAAAGAGTGAAGAGAAAATTCCGGAAACAACTGCCGATAATAAAGCACTTAAAGCATATTTTGAAAAAGTATATCCTGATATGGACTTTGAAAGAGTGTACGCCAGCGATATGAAGAAAATGGTAAAATGGTTCCATATTTTGCAGGCAAATAATATTGAAATTGATATAAAGGCTGCGCCAGAAGGAGATGATCCTGGTGAAAATAATAAACCAGTAAAACCTGCAAAAAAAGAAACTGCTCACGTAAAAGATATGAAGCCTCAAAAGGCCGCAACACGCAAGATTGAAAGCCGCGGTGTGAAATAGATCGAGCAACAATTGAGAACCCCATACCCGATCATTCATACCTGATCACTCGTATTCCTCATCCCTGACACCCTACGTAAAACAATGGAAGCATCCGCAGATATAAAAAAACTGGAAAGAAAATACATTCCTCAAAATTTGGTTGTAGAAAATTGGGAATCGCTGGAACAGTATTTCAAAGAATTGCTGGAAAGACAAATTTTTTCAAAAGAAGAACTGGTAAAATGGCTGGCAGACATGAATGAGCTTGACGCCATAATAAATGAAGATTTTAGCTGGCGGCAAATAAAAATGACCTGTGATACTACAGATAAAAAGCTTGAAGATTCATTCAATTATTTCTGCATGGAGATTCACCCAAAGATTCAGCCGTATGCAGATGCATTGAATAAAAAATTAATTAATTCCCCTTTTATAAGCGAGCTTGATCATGATAAATATTTTACTTACCTGCGTTCGGTAAAAAAAAGTATTGATCTTTTTCGTGAAGAAAATATTCCTATACAAGCGGAGCTTGCTGTGCTCGCACAGCATTATGGTGCAATTACAGGAAAGATGATGGTGGAGGTTAACGGTAAAGAGTACACGCTGCAGCAGGCTGCTAAGTTTCTTGAAAGCCATGATAGAGATTTGCGGGAAGAAGTTTACCGGAAAATAAATGAAAGAAGGCTACAGGATAAAGATGCATTGAATAAGCTGTTCACCGAATTAATACATAAAAGAAACCAGGTAGCACTTAACGCAGGTTTCGAAAATTACAGGGATTATAAATTTAAAGAGCTTGGCCGGTTTGATTATGCAAAAGAAGATTGTTACCGTTTTCATGATTCTATAAAGAAACATGTGCTGCCTTTGATAAATAAAATTTACAAAAAGAAAAAACAAAAACTACAGCTCGAAGATTTACGGCCATGGGATTTAGAAGCAGAACCGGAGGGAACAAAAGCTTTAAATCCTTTTGAAAATGGCGCTGATCTTTTAGATAAATCAGTTGAATGTTTTACGAGAGTGCGCCCTTTCTTTGGTGACTGCCTCAGGCAAATGAACACAATGAAACACCTTGACCTGGAAAGCAGGCAGGGAAAGGCTCCCGGCGGATATAACTGCCCTCTTGCAGAGAGCGGAGCTCCTTTTATTTTCATGAATGCAGCCGGGCAAATGCAGGATGTAACCACTATGGTGCACGAGGGCGGCCATGCGGTTCAGTCTTTTCTTACGCATAGCCTGGAGTTGAATGCTTTTAAAGATTACCCCATGGAAATTGCTGAAGTTGCGAGCATGGCAATGGAATTATTCAGTATGGATCACTGGGAAGTTTTCTTTGAAAATAAAGAGGATCTGAAGAGAGCAAAAGAACACCAGTTGGAAAGAACCATCACTATATTTCCATGGATTGCCATTATTGATAAATTTCAGCACTGGCTTTATGGAAACCCGGACCATACAACAGAAGAAAGAACCAACCAGTGGTTAGAAATCCTTAACGATTTTTCTGATGATGTAATAGATTACGCAGGCCTTGAAAAGTATAGAGAGATTGGATGGCAAAAACAACTGCATCTTTTTGAAGTGCCATTTTATTATATTGAATACGGTATTGCACAATTGGGAGCCATTGGCATGTGGATGCAGTTTAAACAAAACAAAGAGCAGGCATTAGAAAATTATATGAAGGCACTCTCACTTGGCGGAACCAAAACCTTACCGCAACTATACGGAGCTGCGGGTTTACAATTCGACTTTTCTGAGCAAAACATTAAGATGCTGATGGACTTTGTAAATGATGAGATGGAAAAAATAAGCAGCGAGCTTTGATTGCATTTACTGTTGAGGTTTCCATACAATGATTGTCTTTGAACTTTTGGAAAGTTTAGCATATACCTTCTAAGACAGACCCCTCAAAAAAACTTTCCAAAAGTTAGATCATTCTTTTCATCGAAGCCAATGTTGAATAAACATTCCCATTCAGGTAGGTAAGAAATTATTTAGTTCCTTTGTTGCAAACCTTTTTTAAATATGTGGAAGCGCCTTGCAAAGTTTGTATTAGCTAATAAATTATTACTGCTAATTGTTTTGTTTGCTGCCACGGCGCTAATGGGTTTTTTTGCCAGCAAAATAAAACTCAGCTACGAGTTTTCGAAAGCTATTCCTGTTGATAACCCGAAGTACAAAGACTATATTTCATTTAAAGAAAAATTTGGTGACGATGGAAATCTTTTGGTGATCGGTGTTCAAACAGATAGTTTTTTCACATTACAAAATTTTGATGCTTACCGCCAATTAAACAACAGCTTAAAAAAAGTACCGTACGTTGAAAGCGTCCTCAGCGTGTCAAATGCTGTTGATCTTTTGAAAGATACCTCTACACAAAAGCTAAATGCAGTTGCTCTTTTTCCTCCTATTCTCAGTTCGCAACAGCAGCTTGATAGCAGCAAACAACTTTTTTACACGCTCCCTTTCTACAATAGCATTCTTTATAACCGATTAACGAAAGCCTATCTTTCTGCAGTAAGTATTAATAAAGAAGTACTGAATACAACAGGAAGAACTAAGGTAATCAACGACATTATCAGGCTTACGAACGCTTACACTGCAAAGACACATATCGAAACACATATAAGCGGGTTACCTCTTATCCGCACACAAATAGCTGACAGGCTTGCTAAAGAAATGAAATGGTTTATAATAGGATCATTGGGTCTCTCTGCGCTAATCCTGCTGCTGATGTTTCGCTCCGTCAAAACCACTTTACTATCGCTTCTTGTCGTAATCATCGGGGTTATCTGGAGTGTTGGAATAACCTATTTGTTCGGCTATAAAATCACTTTACTTACGGCCCTGATCCCACCTCTCGTGGTTGTAATAGGCATTCCGAATTGTATTTATTTTATAAATAAATATCATTCTACCTATAAAAAAACCGGGGACAAAAATCAATCACTGCTTGATATGGTAAGTAAGATGGGCGTTGTTACCCTCTTCTGCAATCTTACCGCTGCTATTGGCTTTGCGGTTTTTGCTCTTACAAAAAGCGCCATTTTAAAAGAATTTGGTGAAGTAGCAGGCCTTAGTATTATGTTGATATTTGTGATTTCATTCATCCTTCTGCCATCAGTTTTAAGCATAATTGATGCTCCTGATAAGCGCCAACTGAAGTATCTTGATTCAAAATTTTTTACCAACTTATTATTACAAATTGAAAACTGGGTGCTTCATCACAAAGCAATCGTTTACACGACGACGTTAGTAATCATTCTTTTTTCGGTAGCGGGAATTTTTAAATTAAAAACTGAAGGATTTATTGTAGATGATCTTCCTAAAACAGATAAAATTTATACAGACCTAAAGTTTTTTGAGAAAAATTTCAGCGGCGTTATGCCTTTGGATATAGTGATAGACACAAAAAAAAGATATGGGCTTGCCGGCGCCCGGGCCTTACCTGTGCTGGAAAAGATAGATTCACTATCCTCTTACATCACGGCGCAAAAAGAAATGTCACGCCCCCTCTCCATAGCAGAAGGGATTAAATTTGTAAAGCAGGGATTTTATGAAGGCGACTCTGCCAACTATGCGCTGCCCAATTCCTTTGACGCAGCATTTGTAGGCGAATATCTTAAACCGGCAAAAGACACTGGTGAAAAAAGTGCGCTTTCAAGGCTTCTTACAAGCTTTATAGATACGGCCCGCGAAAGCACGCGAATGAGTATCAATATTGCAGATGTCGGAACAAAAAGACTTCCTGTTATATTAAATGGTATAACAAAAAGAGCGAATCAAATTTTCGACACATCGAAATACAAAATCACCCTTACGGGCTCCACCATCACTTTTTTAGAAGGAAGCAATTTTATTATTAATGGCTTAAAGCAAAGCATACTTTGGGCATTTTTATTCATCTCGCTATGCATGCTCTATTTGTTCCGTTCATTTCGCATACTTATCTGCTCCCTCATTCCTAACATAATTCCGCTAATAGTAACGGCCGGCATTATGGGCTGGGCAGGTGTAAGATTAAAGCCATCAACCGTTCTTATTTTTAGCGTCGCTCTTGGGATAGCCATAGACGTTACTATCAGGTTTTTAGTAAATTATAAACAGGAATTGCCTGCCAATAATTTCGATATTCAAAAAACAGTGTCGGAAACAATCAGGCATACAGGCCTCAGTATTTTATACACTTCTTTAGTATTGATTGCCGGGTTTATCATTTTCTGTTTTAGCGGTTTCGGAGGCACACAGTCACTCGGATGGCTAACATCAATTACTTTACTTACTGCAACTTTAACCAACCTGGTATTGCTGCCGGTGTTGCTGTTGGCAATGGGTAAAAAGTCGTTGGCTATGAGCGGATGACACAGATTGCAAGGATAGAGCAATTTCAAACGCTATCTTTGGCGACATGAAAATTGCCAAGTATCCTGTTATTGTGGGTGAGACTTCAATGGTGTTTGAATTTGTAAGCGAAGGTGTTTGGGGAAGTATTCCCAAACTCGTGATTTATAGCAAAACTCATCTTCATAATTTTTACAATTTAGGTTTTGGTGACGAAGACGAAGCAACTGGACAAATAGATGACGAAGTAATCACAAACAACGGCGACAGTGAGAAAGTAATGGCGACAGTTGCTTCAACACTTTACATCTTCATGGAAAGATATCCTGACGCCATGGTGTTTGCAATGGGCAGCACAAAAGCAAGGACAAGACTTTATAGAATAGGCATCACTAACAA
>JBBPZF010000262.1:0-4010 GCA_038199105.1 Chitinophagales bacterium
CTGGCTCAAACATGGCGGGCAAAAGCACGTACCTGCGCAGTATAGGCGTAAACGTTGTATTGGCAATGGCTGGTGCGCCGGTATGCGCAAGGGAGTTTAGCGTATCGCACGTACAAATCATAAGTAGCATGCGCATTACAGATAATCTTGAAGAAAGCACTTCTACATTTTATGCTGAATTAAAAAAATTAAAAACGATAATAGAAAAAGTAAATGCGGGAGAAAAAGTTTTTATACTTCTTGATGAAATATTACGAGGAACGAATTCTCTTGACAGGCATACGGGCTCTGTAGCTTTAATGAAGCAACTAATAAAGCATCATGCCGCTGCTATCATAGCTACGCATGACCTTGAGCTGGCAAAACTAAAAAATGAATTTCCTAGCAACATCATCAACTATCACTTCGATGTGCAGGTAAGCAATGATGAATTATTTTTTGACTATATGCTAAAACCCGGCGTGTGCAATAGTTTGAATGCTTCGATACTTATGAAGAAAATTGGAATAGAACTTTAGGAACGTACGAAGTACGATGTTTGATGTACGATGTGACTTCTTTAACGTGCGATTACGATGTTTGATGTACGATGTAAAAAATTAAACTCTTGTAGATATTACACATTGTGGCAACATCGTACATAAGTCAATGCCCGACATCATACATGGAACCAATACATCGTACATCGAACATCACACATCGTACATGGAATCAATACATCGGACATCACACATCGTACATGGATTAATGCATCCGACACCACGCATCGCACATAGCTCAATGCCCTTTCCCCCAGCCAAACCAATCGTTTCCGTTGGCGAAAAGCATAAGAGCAAACAATACCACCATGCCGGCGATCTGGGCATACTCAAGAAATTTATCGCTGGGCTTTCTTCCTGAAACCATTTCTATTAATGTAAATAACACATGGCCTCCATCCAATGCAGGAATAGGGAGTAGGTTCATAAAGGCAAGTATGATAGAAAAAAATGCGGTAATGTTCCAGAAGGCTTCCCAGTTCCAGCCACTGCTGGGGAAAATAGAAGCCATGGTTTTAAAACCTCCAAGTCCTTTGTAGGCACCGGTTTTAGGGTTAAGTATTAATTTGAATTGCTGAATATAAAAGTCAAGTTGCTGCCCGGTCTTTTTTACGCCTGCGGGAAAAGCCGCGAGCAGGCTATAAGAAGTATTTTGTTGTTTCAAAAAACCCAGACTATCAGACTGGTCAATATCAATTCCATAAAAACCAATTTTCCCTTCTTTATCTATTAATGTACGGGTTTGCATGGGAACGTTATTGCGTACAAAAGAAACTGAAACGCTGTCTCCCTTTTTTTGTGTTAATGCAGGTGCAAGCTCATCGAAAAATTTTATTGGTGTGGAATCGATGGCAACAATTTTATCATACGGCCGCAGGCCGGCAAGCTTTGCATTAGAAGAACTCTTGTCATCAAAAGAACCTACAAGTGAAGGAACCCTTGGCGTTACCAGAGTATTGCGCTTTCCTTTTTTCTCAACAAGCTTTTCAATCATGTTGATAGGGATATCAATAATCTTAGTACTGTCGTTCCTGTTAACCATTATTTGGCGCCCAAGTAAAATCTTTGCCGGCAGATCATTAAAGTATTCAATCGGCTCGCCGTTTACAGAAACTATTTTATCCCCATTCTTTAACCCGATATCATTCATAAGACTATCGGTCACCCATATCCCAAATTGTGCATTTGCGTTTGGTAACTTTTGCTCTCCCCAATGGTAAAGTATCATTGCATAAATAAAAAATGCAAGCAGCACATTCATCGTTACACCGCCAAGCATTATAATTAGTCTTTGCCACGCCGGCTTGCTCCTGAACTCCCACGGCTGCGGCGGTTGTTTGAGCTGCTCTTTATCCATGCTTTCATCAACCATTCCGGCAATTTTTACATAACCACCCAAAGGAAGCCAGCCAATGCCATACACTGTTTCCCCTATTTTCTTTTTAAATAGAGAAAACCATGGATCGAAAAAAAGATAAAATTTTTCGACACGGCATTTGAACCATTTCGCAGTGATGTAATGGCCAAATTCGTGAATGATCACCAATATGGATAAGGAAAATATAAGGTAACCAGCTTGCAAACCTACATGCTGCCAGTTTATTGCTAATAAAGTCATAGAATGTTTGATGTACGATATTTGATATACGATGTGTTTGATTTCAAAGTTGACTTGATCACGAATTCTAAATACGAATTTTTCTCCCCTTCGGGGCCGGGGGCTCTACATATTCAATAATGACGCCGCGAAATTACGAGCCTCACCGTCGCTTTCAAAATAATCTGTAAGAATTGGCTTTTCTATAAAAGTTATTTTATCCATTGTCTTTTCAATTATCGCGGTAATGTCTAAAAACCCAATCCTGTTGTTTAAAAAAGCCCACACGGCAATTTCATTTGCAGCATTTAGTATGCAAGGCAGATTTCCGCCTTTCTCTAAAGCAGTCATTGCTAAAACAAGGTTGCGAAAAGTTTTAATGTCGGGTTCTTCAAAGTTCAGGTTCGGGATTTTTTTGAAATTTGCCCTGGGGCTTTTGTTAGGCAACCTATGCGGGAAGGCAAGCGCATATTGAATAGGCAGTTTCATATCAGGCAGACCCATTTGCGCTTTTACGCTGCCATCTTCAAACTGCACCATACTGTGAATAATACTTTGCGGGTGAATGATTACCTGGATCTGGTCGGGTGAAAGATTAAATAACCATTTGGCTTCAATCATCTCCAGGCCTTTATTCATCAGTGTTGCAGAATCAATGGTAATCTTTGCGCCCATCGTCCAGTTAGGATGCTGCAAAGCGTGATCCCTTTTTACATTCACTAAAAAGTTTGGCTTTTTCCCAAGGAAAGGGCCTCCGCTGGCAGTTAAAATTACCTTTTCAATTTTGTTCCTGGTTTCACCCACCAGGCATTGAAATATTGCTGAATGTTCGCTGTCCACGGGAATAATCGGCGCACGGTTTTCCAATGCTTTTTGCATCACTATATCCCCGGCCACTACCAACGTTTCTTTATTTGCAAGTGCAATGGCTTTTCCTTTTTCTACAGCCTTTAATGTGGGTGCAAGCCCTGCAAAACCAACAATCGCCGCAAGCATCATATCGTACGTATCAAAGTCAGCGACCTCTTCTAATGCCGCGGCACCAGCAAAAACCTTAATATCTGTAGCTGCTAATGCAGATTTTACGGCTTCATATTTTTTCTCATCACCAATCACCACTGCATTTGGGGAAAATTTAAGCGCCTGCTCCACGAGCAACTTACTATTGTTCTGTGCGGTTAATATCTCTACCTCGAATAAGTTTGGGTTTGCTTCTATCACTTCCAAAGTTTGTGTGCCAATGGAGCCTGTGGAACCGAAAATTGCAATTCTTTTTTTTATTTCTTCACTCATTACTTCGTTCTATAATTTCTAATAATCCTTTCCAAAAGGTAAGGATCAAGGTTTAAATTGGAAGCCGCGGGAAAGCCCTACCTCCTGTCCCTTTTCTACCACGTAAACCGGCAATTTACTCTAATAATTTTTGTAAAGCGTTATTCACCTTTTCAAAATTGAAACGGGATAATACATTATTCATCATTTCTGAAATAGCTCCGTTTTGTAAATTTCCAATTGAGCCCTCATGTGTATGTGTAATATTTGAGCTGTATGTAAAATTTTTATCCTGTATATCTGAAGCAATTTTTTTATATGCATCTCTTAGAGGAACGCCTTCGAGTACAAGCTTATTCATTTCTTCGACTGTGAACAAGTATTTATATTTTTCATCCAGCAAAATATTTTTTTTTATCCTGATGTTTTCAATCATCATCGTGATCATTGAGATACATGAATGCATATTTTGCAAAGCGGGGATGATGTGTTCTTTTAATAATTGAAAATCCCTATGATAACCAGATGGAAGATTAGCGCACATCAACATGATCTCGTTGGGTAGCGCCTGCAGGCGATTGCAATGCCCCCTTATCAGCTCA
>JBBPZF010000263.1:0-2339 GCA_038199105.1 Chitinophagales bacterium
ATTTCACCAAAACATTATGACAAAGAGCTCAATGTCCCGACCTGGAATTATATCTCAATTCATGCTTACGGACAAGGAAAACTAATTACGGAATCTGAAAACGTTTTTAAGGTATTAGAAAATACAATTGACAATTACGAAACTGCATATAAATAACAATGGAATGAATTTCCATCAGAATATAAATTGAAATTGGTGAACGGAATAGTTGCTTTTGAAATTATCGTAAAAGACTTACAAGCAAAGAAAAAATTAAGCCAAAACAGGACGTAAACATAAAAGGAAAAAATCATTGACACGCTATCAAAAAGTAATGACAACAACGAGCAAGTAATTGCAGACTATATGAAAAGAGACCAAACGACAGACAATTAAAACTGCTTACAACAGGCGCATTTATGCAAGCCCGCAGACGTGGTAACAATCAACTGTAATGCATGCTTAAGCTACAAATCCTAGCTAAAGGAACTCTATTGAACGACAGTAATAACAATGAACTTTTTATTATAAATTTAGCAACGGTACCGGCTGGCAGAACTATATTTCCCGTCCTGCATAAATGCGAAACCTTGTGCATCATGCTGATTAGTCCCTGTAACATTTTGAAGATTAAAACGTAGAATATAAAAAGACATTAATGACAAAATCAATTCTACTCTCAATTTGTTTCTTTATGGTAATAAGATTATCGGCACAGCAAACCGATACCAATTCCATCACACACAAATTGGACACATTTCTTACATCGGCCAATGCAGCTGATAAGTTTAATGGCACAGCGATTATTTCAAAAAAAGGAAAAGTTTTGCTTAACAAAGGGTATGGTTACAGAAATGTTTCATTAAATTCTTTAAGTGATAGTAATGCTATTTACCAAATCGGTTCCATTACAAAATCTTTTACGGCTGTAGTTATTCTGAAACTCCAGGAGCAGGGGAAACTATCGGTTCAGGATAAGCTGAATAAATTTTTTCCTAATTATCCGCAAGGTGATAAAATCACCATTCAAAATTTACTTACGCATACATCAGGCATTTATAATTACACAAATGATATTGACGAAAATGATACCGGCATCGTATGCCATCCCGTAACCAAACGAAGAGTATTAGAAGTTTTTGAAAACAAACCTTTAGCTTTTAAACCCGGAAAATATTTTCAATATTGTAACTCAGGATATTTTTTATTGGGAATGATTATAGAAAAAGTAACAGGCATACCTTATGAAGATGTAGTAAGGCAAATGATATTTGTGCCGTTGCAAATGGCTCATTCAGGGTTTGATTATAAAAATCTAAACAGCGATAACAAAACGCAAGGTTATGTGTTGCTAAACAAAGATTCAATAAAAACAAATTACACAGTTGATTCAACGGTTTATTTTTCTGCCGGTGCTATGTACAGTACAACAAGTGACATGTTTAAGTTTACCAAAGCTGTTTCAAATCATGAACTGCTCAATGAAAATTCATGGAAGATGGCGCTGAGTCCCAACAAGGGAAATTATGGTTATGGATTTTGGATAAAGAACACGATCTATGGAAAAAAATATATCACTCATGATGGCGGGTTATTGGGATATACGTCAGACTTTGCTTACTTTCCTGATGAGGATGTATCAATAATATTATTAAGTAATACGGGGAATTATAACATTAACCTGTCGCCATTAACTATGTGGCTATCAGCAATCATTTATAACATGCCTTATTCAAACTGGATAGCATCGTCTGCGGATATGATCCACGACAATGTCTTATTAACCAAATATGTTGGGACTTATATATCAAAGACAACAGGTAAAATGTTTATTGCTTTAAAAAACGGAAGATTGGTTGCTATGGAAAATTCAGAACAATCTGTTCCGGAAATATTGACCTTAATAAGCGAAACAAAACTTTATTCTAATGATTTCAACATCTCTGCAGATTTAGTTAAAGACAATAATGATAAAATTGTTAAGCTCATTATACACCAAATTGGAAAAGATATTGAGTTTAATAAAGATTAATGAATAGCACGAACGCACAACAATATGCGTATTGAAGAAAGCCCCTCAAAATCCCCCGTCCCTGGCGGGTGTCCCCACCCGACATTGCTCTATTAATATTATCTTAGAATAAGATACAGCAATCTTTTAAATTGTCAGGCGAGCGAAAAAGTCATCAATAATATTTAACACCTACAAGAATGAAAGCTGATTCAAGAATGGCGGGTGAGGACACCCGCCAGGAAGAAGGGAATTAAAATTATCAGAGCTTGTGAAATTTAACTGCCACTAACAAATAAGACTTCGTCGGGCACGTAGTGCCTACGATGAAGTCTCCTGTTGTACGGAA
>JBBPZF010000264.1:0-2666 GCA_038199105.1 Chitinophagales bacterium
GCCTGCGCGATACGAGGCCATAAGGGAAATTCTCCTGAAGCATCATCTTGTCGCACTTTTCCAACATACGTTTCGCATCATCTTTTCTATCATGGTCTGCAAGGCTGTTTGCAACCTGTGCATACTGCATTCTAATCGTATTCAAATGCCTCCTGTTTTCTTCGTCATAATAAACACCCGGTACATTTGCATTTCCAAATACAAATTTGTTCATCATTACTTTATAAGCCCAGCCGCGGTTTACATCACTTTCAACCGGCACTAACCTGTATGTAAGCCCATCTGTTCTTAAATATTTTTGGAATCCAAGTTCATCATATAGCGACGTAAAATAAATTGGCCGCTTCCATTTATTGGCTGCGATTATGTTTAATATAGCAGTTTCATTTTTACCTAAAGCACTCTTCGGAATATCAAAATCTAATTCGCTCACGACACTGTCTTTTGCATTGACCGTTCCGTTTTGCTGTACCACGTTTATATCAACAGGAACTTTTACTTTCTTTGTTGGATAAATGTTTAAATAATCATCGCCGTTTTGCGCCATGCGGATTGGGTCATCACTGCCTGCATAATCTTTCATCATTGTATATAGATCCATTGGGTGAGACTGATCTACTTTTGCGCCTGGCGCATCAGGATAATAATAAATAGCATCTCTTTTGCTTCCCATTATCTGGTCTGGCGTCCAGAGCACATCAATAGGCTCACTCTTATTTAATTTATAACGCAACTGGTTTATATACCAGTCCGTGCCTAACAGGCTTGAATTGATAACCCTTATATCGCGCCGGATGCCTTCTACTTCCTGCGCATACCAGAGTGGGTAAGTATCGTTATCGCCAAATGTAATAAGTATTGCGTTCGGCGCACAACTCTGCAGGTAATCGATAGCAAGATCCCTGGCTAAAACTTTACGGCTGCGATCGTGATCGTTCCATTCCTGCGTCCCCATTATTACGGGAACGGCGAGCAAGCATAAGGCTGCGGAGCCATAATTGGCCATCTTACTATTTGTGAATTTATCAAACAGCTCTTTTACATACATTACACCAAGCCCAATCCAAACAGCAAATGCATAAAAAGATCCTACGTATGCATAGTCACGCTCACGGGGTTGGTTACCTGCCTGGTTAAGGTAAATGATAATAGCAAAGCCGGTAAAGAAAAACAGCAATCCTATTACAAGGGTATCTCTTTTGTCTTTTTTATATTGATAAATAAAGCCGAGTATGCCGAGTATCAGGGGAAGTGCAAAAAGCTTGTTGTTTGCTTTGTTATGTTTTATGCTATCCGGCATTTTGCTTTGATCGCCGAGCCTTGCATTATCCCAAAAAGAAATTCCGGTAAGCCAGTTACCATCCCGCACGTTGCCCATATCTATACCTTGTATGTCATTTTGCTTTCCGGCAAAATTCCACATGAAATACCTAAAGTACATCCAGTTGAATTGGTAACTTATGAGGAAGCTGAAATTATCAGCCATGGTAGGCTTATCGTAATAGGCCCCAGTTTTTTGATCTTTGCCGATGCCGGCAAAACTTGCATAGTAATCAGCATGACCCTGGTCATTACTATTATCCCACATCCGCGGAAATAAGTGTTTATCTTCCGGAGCATATTCTGTTATATATTTCTTTCCTTTTTTCTCGTACCTGTCTTTTCCCTTTACGTAAGTTTCTACAGGATCTTGGGAAGTAGGTTGTGCGGTAAAATCCTGACCGTATAAAACAGGCCAGTCTCCATATTGTTCGCGGCTAAGATAGCCTACGAGGCTCACCGGGTTATCCACGTTGAACATATCCACTGCGGGATCTGCAGTGCTGCGAATAAGGGTAGTATAATAGGTGGAAAAACCGAGCAATACAAATGCGAAGCTCCACATCGCAAGTTTCAAGAAGTTCCAGTTTTTCTTTTTTGCCAGCCTGAGCATATAATAAATAATGACAGCCATAAAAACAAAAAAGAAACTGAAGCCTGAAAAAAACGGCAGTCCGAAATCGTTTACAAATAATATATCAAACTGGCCCGCTAGTTTAATAGACCATTGTATCATTGGCACCTGCACAATGCCGGTAATAATACCGCCTGTTATAAACGCCCAAAACGTTCCCCATTTGGTGACATTATATCTTTTAAAATAATATACCATTACAATTGCTGGGATAGTAAGAATGTTCAATAGGTGAACTCCAACAGCCAGGCCTATCAAATAAAATATTAATATCAGCCACCTATCTGCTCTTGTAAAATTTCCTTTGATTCCGTTAGCTCGTTCAGCGGTAACCTCCTGTTCCCACTTAAGCACTGCCCAAAACACGATGGCTGTGAAAAACGAAGACATTGCATACACCTCGCCTTCAACAGCACTATACCAAAATGAGTCTGAAAAAGTATAGGCAAGGGCTCCCACAACGCCCGCTGCCATTACTGTAAATATCTGATTGGACGACAGGACTTCGTTCGTTTTTTGAAATATCTTCCTCGCGACGTGAGTAATTGTCCAGAATAAAAATAAAATAGTAAAGCCGCTTGCAAGTGCACTCATGGTACTTACGCCAAGTGCAGCCTTATGCGGACCAAAGGGAATACTGAAAATTCTGCCAAGTAAAACAAATAATGGAGCACCGGGCGGATGTGGTATTTGCAATTTATAAGCACTGGAA
>JBBPZF010000265.1:0-5493 GCA_038199105.1 Chitinophagales bacterium
TGCTCACCGGCTTTTTAAATGGAAATATTGTCACATTAGGCCTGCTCATTCTTTTCTCCACTTTTTTCTTTAGCATGTTTACGGTGTTTGGCAATAGAGCAAATTCTATCGGCACAGCCACCTTGCTTATCCTCATTCTGCGAATGTCATCTGTTACTCCGCCTGTGCAGGTAATCACGAATAGCTTATTGATATTATCCGGGGGAATCTGGTATATGCTTGTCGCTTTATTATTTTACAAGCTCACACCCTATCGCCCGGCGCAAAGATCTTTGGGAGATTGTGTTCATGAAACGGCAAAATTTCTGCAAATAAAAGCCGGGCTTTTTTCCCGCGATAAAATGCTTGAAGATGAATACCACAAATTAGTAGAGCAGCAGGTGATCGTGAGTGAAAGACAGGATGCCGTGCGGGAATTGCTATTTAAAAACCGGTCGCTACTGAAAGAGTCAACCACGAAGGCGCGCCAGCTTGTGGTAACGTTTGTGGATGTGGTTGACCTCTACGAGCAGATAATGGCCAACTGGTATGATTTTGATTTGCTAAGAAAAAAATTTTCTGATTCGGGCGTGCTGGAGGATGTGGCCGCCATTATGATAAATCTTTCTGATGAATTGAATAATATCGGGCAGGCAATTCAATCAAATATTTCTTATAAAAAACAATATGATCTCTTACCTGATCTTGTTAATTTGAAAATAAAAATTGATGAAACAACAGAAAGTGGGAATAGCAATTTTATGCTAAAAACGATATTGGTGAACATGCGGAAATTAGGTAAAAGAGTAGATGAAGTTTATAATTACTTCAATGTAGAGGTAGTCAAAAGAAAATCAATACGAACGCCGCGTGAATACTCAAGGTTTGTATCGCACCAGCAGATCAACCCAACGGTATTTATAAACAATCTTACTTTGGAATCTTCTGTGTTCCGCCATTCTTTAAGGATGATGATTACCTGCGGCCTTGGCTTTACTATTTCGAAATTAATTTCTTATGGACATCACAGTTACTGGATTTTATTAACGATCGTGATCATTTTAAAACCCGGGTTCAGCCTCACCAAACAGCGGAATTTTGAAAGGTTTACAGGCACACTTGCCGGAGGCATACTCGGGCTGTTGCTTATTTCGTTTGTACACGACCGTACGGCGCTATTTATTTTTATGGTATTTTTTATGATTGGCACATATACTTATGTGAGGCTGCAATACATGCTGATGGTGATTTTCATGACACCCTATATTTTGCTTCTTTTCAATTTTCTCGGCCTTGGCATACTCGATATTGCGGGAGAGCGTTTGCTTGATACAGCTATAGGCTCGGTGTTAGCTTTCCTTGCAAGCTATTTTCTTTTTCCTCTTTGGGAATCCAAACAATTGCCTGGGTACATGTCCGGCGTTTTGAGAGCGAACCTGGATTATTTGCAAAGGCTTGCTTACTTTCTGCAGGGACAAAGCAGCTCTTCTTTAGAATATAAACTCGCGAGGAAAGAATTATTTGTAAGTACAGCAAACCTTGCCGCCGCCTTTAACCGCATGCTGAATGAACCAAAGAGCAAGCAACATAATGCTAAAGAGATCTATGAATTTGTAGTATTGAATCATGTATTGTCATCAAATATCGCTGCGGTTACTTCAGGCATTTCTGCAGAAAAGCCAATAAATTTTACAAAAGAAGATTGCCAGGCAATTAGCCGCTCTGTAAAAATTTTACAGAAGTCTTTGGATAATCTTAAAGAAGATTCTTCCATTGAAACAGGTAATAAAATTATTTGCGGAGAAATAAATGAGGAAGCAGCACCTGATCTACAACTAAGTGAGCAACTTAAATTTATTTACAAAGTAGTGAACGATATAGGAAAAGTAACGCAGGTAATTGCTGAATAACGATGTTATAAAATTTAGCTTTTGCGGGCTATTTATATTTAAGCCCGTTGGTCTAAATGACCGCAAATTTATAGGGAGTGTAAAGATTTATTTTACCCGCAATACCGGGAGTTTTTTAATCATCGTTTTTCTTGTCTTTCTTTGTAATGGTCATGGTTGTGGGATATGGTTTGTCACCCTTGGCGGCGAACCATAAGATGTGATTTAGCAAATCATCATTCCCATTATCAATTTCATTTAGCTTATGCGATGAAGAGAGAAATGAATATTTCTTCGCTTTGCCATTAAGGGCTGCAGTGCTTTTATTCATTTGATCAAGTGGAATATTATTTTTTAAAGCTGTGTATGGAACTTTTTTAAAATCAGTTGAAAAACATTCGAACATAGGCAATGCTGTGGCGTCCATTATATTCATAGGAGGAATACCTAAAATTTGTTCGATGGTACGCACCACACATGTTTGATTGTAATTGGTATGTATGGTTTTTTTCAAATTTGAATAAGGACTTATTACAAAACCTGTTGTTCTATACGCAGATATATGATCCCAACCAGACTGTGAATCATCCTGCGTAACAAATACAACAGTAGAATCCCAGAAGCGGCTGCTGGTAAGCGCTTCAACGATTCGTCCCAATGCAAGATCGTTATCCGCAACCATCGCTTCCGGTGCAGGGAAACCTGGCGCAAGGCCGGCCGTATGATCCGCAGGCAAAGCCAATATCATCAATTGAGGTAGTTGGTCTCCAGGCATTTTTTCAAAATCATTTAGTTCTTTTATAAAAGCGTCTGCCCGTATCTGGTCAGCAAAGTGTTGCCCCTGGTAACAAGGATAAGTTGATGACATAATCGGACGAACTCTTGAAATAGTACTTTCATTTGTAAATGGAATTAACTTACCCTGTTGCCTTGATTCATAAATTTGTTTCCACCCCATTCCCTGTTGCCATACAGGGGAACAAGCTTCTCCATAAATTCTTACCGTCTTGCCGTGATCCAATGCATTGTTCCAAAGAAACCCTTCTTTATTATATACCAGCGCATCCGCCAATACATGCGGGTAGCTTCTAAACCAGGCACGCACATTTTTTTCAATATAATCTGTTACAATAGCCGCATCCGTCCAGGAATGTCCTTCGGCAGATGATTTGCCGGACACATAATAATTATCCATCAACAAAAATTGCCTGGCAAGAAGGTGCTGGTTAGGAGTGATATTTTCTCCATAGATGCATAAAGATTTCATGCCATCCCCTTCAGCCATATCACCCAATACCTGGTCGTAGGTTTTGTTTTCTTTAATAATATAAACTACATGTTTAAAAACAGATGGCTCGCCAATCCGCTCAGGCACTGGCTTTGGCGATACATTGATGCGTGGCAATAACTGTGAAAGCTTTGTTCTGAAAAGTAGGTTTGCATTTTTAACTCTTTCTGTATAGGTCTCCAGTTTATTTTTTTCCGGCAGGAGAATTATTGAAATGGTCGCTTCCTGCTGATGGGGTGTATATGTCTTATTAGTGCTTGCTCTTGCACCTTCTCCTTCAAGATTAGCAACATACAATGTTTGTTTGCTTAATGCGAGGCCGGCGGGGTATGCCTCTGTTGGAATAAAACCGCGAATAACGTTTTTGCCCTTGCCTGCGGATGAAGAATTTGCGCCGAGGTTTACAACCGCAACGGCATTATCCATGCCATTGGCCACATATAAAACCGTGTCACTACTATTAATCGCAAGAGCATTGGGGGAACCGCCGATAAAAGAATTGCCTTCTCCATTCAATCGCACCGGTATGCTGTCTACAACTTTGTCGTTACGGGTATTTATCACAGAAATGTTGTCGCTGTTTCCATTGGATACATATACAAATTGCTGATCGTTGCTTATGATAATAGCGTTTGGATGCAGCCCTGTTTCTATCTCAGATAATATTTTTCCTGATGCTAAATCAATAATTGAAACCGTACCCATGGACGTAGCTCCGGTGCGGGGATCAACATACACATTTCCATAAGGAATACCTGCAGTTTCTTTTGAAGCGTCGGTTGGCACCGGCCCGGCCCAATTGGTAACATACGCTCTGTTTGCAGATAATGCGACACCGAACGGCGCCATTCCTGTTGATGCTGTCCACACAGTGCTCTTATCACTTAGTCTTATTTTGGTTAATTGATTGTTGCCATTTAAAACAACGTATAAATAATATTCATCTTTTTCTTTACCGATAGCGATATCATTTGGTAGCGCCATTGGTGCAGGAGCAACAGCTTTAAAAGGAATTGCATCTTTTATTTCGGCTTTCTCACCATCCCATACGGCATCTATAATATAAGAAGCATTGGTAGCAGGGCTCGCAGCGCCCCAAAATATATGTATGAGATTATTTTGTTTCAATACCTTAATGCCGGAATAGGTACTGACTAATGTGTTATAAATTTCTTTTGAGGTATAATCAAGATGAAATAGCAGCTTGTTATTTTGAACATCAAAAAACGCCGCGCCATAGCGATCTTCAACAGCCAGGATTTTTTCACCGGGCAATAAAACACAATCGAGGCTATGATTCTCTAAATCAATTTGACCATAACGGAGAACCATACCCGCAGGATCAATGATACGATTATATGGAAGTAATATAGATTTATTATCTATTGCAAGAGTCGCTTCATCATAAGGGCTGTTGTAGCTGTCGGTTGTTACCGAGGTATTATATATTTTTTGGGTAGACGTACAGGACGTAATACTTATTAGCCAAAATAATGGAAGAGTTTTTAGAAAAAAATTTATTAAAAAATTTCGGGTTTTCATAAAGTTATTAATTGAAATGACAAAGATGGTTGTCTCAAAAACAACTCTGGTCTTTTTTTGATCTTTTTTATTCCCAATTTATTTCAATAAAAAATAGTGTACAGCGCTGCAAGTATACCCACAATTACTGTGGAGCCAATAATAAATGCCGGTGAACAGCGAAACATTGATTTATCTATTTCTACAACCCGTTGATTGTTTTTACTCTTGGGGTCAGCAAGGCTTATAATCACCATCAGCGACATAAGAATTATAAACACTAACCCCATCCTGTTCATAAAAGGAATATCGGGGAAAGCGCCATTGGTCCAACCCGGCAGAAATTTTAAAACTGTTGAAAGCGGTATGGTTAGTATCGCAGAAGTAAGCGCTGCTGCCGATGTTGCCCGTTTCCAAAAAAAGCCTAAGAGAAAAATTGATAATACGCCGGGCGAAATAAAGCCAACATATTCCTGTATAAACTGGTAAGCCTGGTCAAGATTTTTTAATGCAGGCGCAACGAGTGTTGCCAATATCATCGCCACCACAATAGTGATGCGCCCTGTTCTTACCAGCTTTTTTTCAGTTGCGTTTTTGTCAAAAAATTTTCTATAAATATCTAAAGAAAAAATAGTTGAAATACTGTTGGCCTTGCCGGCAAGAGAAGCAACAATGGCCGCCGTGAGTGCCGCAAATGCGAGGCCTTTCAAACCATTTGGTAACAAGTTCATCAATGTAGGATAGGAATGATCCGGCTTTATAACACCGCTTACATCCACCATCTCCGAATGAAACATTCCGTTTTGATACATCACA
>JBBPZF010000266.1:0-6332 GCA_038199105.1 Chitinophagales bacterium
AGCAGCATGGCTAAACCAGTAAGGTAAAGATCAGATTTATGTGCGCCCGGCAAAACAGTTTGTCCCGAACATAAAGCTGCTACAAGAAAGAGCAGTGGCAAAAAAGCATTGCCACCAAAAATATCACTTACAGCAAGCTGATACGCTTTTAGTTTTACAGACGCAAGTCCGGTTGATATTTCGGGCAGCGATGTGGCAGCTGCAAGAATAGTGGCGCCGAAAAGAACGCCCTGCATACCTATCTGTTTCGCAATAGCATCGCCGCTTCTTTCCAGTGCATACCCCGCAACTAATGTAATAAATGCCGTTATTAAAAAAATAGCGACGTTGGCCCAGGTACTTCTTTTACGTGCATTTTTTTTCTCGTTATTACTATTTTTATTTTCTTCATCATCAGAAGTTGAACTTTTTGCCTGCCAGGGCAATCCGTTCCTGGCTTTATTTATTAATGCAAGTCCGGCCAACCATGCTACAAAAATAAGTATTACAGAAGGCGACATTCGCAAAAAAACAAGTGAAGAAGGCAATTGGTGACCTATCACAACAACTGTTAATATAAAGAGTACCAATAACCCTTCCAGCACAAGCTCCATCGAAGCAGCCTTATAAGTTAGGCTTGCTTTTTTTCCAACGCCAAAAACATCTAAAGCAACCAACACAACAGTTTGCATGGCAATACCGCCCAGTATATTACCCACTGCCAGCTCAATATTATTTTGCAGCGATGCACTAACGGTAATGGCGATTTCGGTAAGATTGGTAACAATAGCAAGCAGAATCATGCCACCCAACGCTTGTCCTAATCCAAGCCGCTTCGAAAGAGCGTCCACGGCGTTGGAAAGATAGATGCCGGAATCCATATGGCCACGCCACCGGCAACGAAAATACCGGCTAACAGCAAGATAGAGAGTCCGTCAACATTCATGAATTAGATTTATAAAAAAAGATTACAATAACCTAACCATAATTAAGCCTTCCCGCCCCCATCTTTGGCGCAAGGCTATCCTAATTTTTACAATGGTAAGTATAATTTCAACTCTCCGCAGGCATCGGGGCTTCATTTTCGAATCCTTACTTTTGATTCGTAATCATTTTTTTAAAATGAAAACCCCGGGAACGATAATCCTTCTTGAGAAAGGGGCATCATGCCTTCCTATTTTACCTACAGGTTATAGATTTGATTAAAACAAAGCTTGGCACCGCTTTTGTGAAATTTTGAATATTCTGTTAGCCTCTATGGTCTTTACAATCCCAGATGTCGTTATAATTTTGAAAAAATATTCTAAAATGAACAACCTAAAATTTACCTACTTAAATACCAGGATGATCCGCTCAATAACATTTCTGGTAATTTGCCTTAGCCTGTTGGGCTGTGGAAATGGAAAAAACGTTGCTAAAGTTACTTCTGAAAATGAAATCTCCTATCCGGCGCCTGAACAAAATGTTCGAGCCATGCCCCTTCCGGCGGAAACAGATGAAACACTGCTCAATCACCATGCAACACAAAATTCCTCTATCACCAAAAACAATGTGGGTTCCATGGCAATGTCATGGAAATATTCTACTCCTTACCCTGTAAGTCACGCTCCTTTGGTAGACAATACAGGCGTATATTTTGGAGACTGGGGCGGAACAGTATATAAAGTAGAGCCAAAAACAGGCATGCTAATATGGAAAAACAAAATTGAAGATCCTAAAACCGATTGGGCCTGGTATGGACTCGCCGGAACCGGAACCCTGGGTGACGGTAAACTTTTTGAGGCCAGCGTGGAAGGTACTGCTTTTGCCCTGGATCCCTCTACAGGAAAAGTTCTCTGGCAATCTCGTTTTACCGATGACCCGGAGGCAGGTAGCCTAAGTAAGCTGTTATATTATGGCGGACTCGTTTATATAGGAGTGCAATCGGTAGAAGAACCTTTAACAGCAGCTAATGAGAATTTCAAACCCGACTTTAGGGGTAAAGTAATTGCGTTAGATGCTAATACGGGCGCAAAAGTGTGGGAACGATATTTGGTAGATTCTCCGCAAAATGGGGTTTCTGTGTGGACTTCCTTTGCCCTTGATTCAGTTCTTAATACCCTGTTTTTTACTACAGGAAACAATTATACGGGCAAAGGCAGTGAACTCTCTGATGCGATGGTGGCTGTAGATGCGAAAACAGGGGAGATAAAATGGCATAAGCAGCTAACAGAGCATGATGTTTGGACTATGAAAGATAAGGAAGGACCCGATTATGATTTTGGTGGTGGGGCGCAGTTATTTAGCCCCATTATTCACGGCAAAAAAGTTAGATTGGTGGGGGGAGCGCAAAAAAGTGGGTATTACCATGTTTTTGACGCCCAAACCGGTAAAGAGGTTTGGAGTACTGTCATAGGATATGGGGGCATTGATGGAGGTATGCATGGTGAAGCTTCGTTAGGGCCCAACGGCATCTTTGCCTGGAGCAACAATAAATATCAACATAAAAATCTTCCTGCAGATTTTCCAATTACTGTTAAAGCCCTTGATCCTGCCACAGGAAGGCCAAAATGGGTGATCAACAAAGCTCAACCGGCTGCTATAATACCGGGCTTTCTTGCAAACGATGTTTATTTTGTAGGTTCTCTGGATGGTACTATAAAAGCTTACAGTGCAGACGATGGCAAGGAGCTCTGGACAGTAAAAAATCCCGCGCCTATTCTCTCATGGCTTTGGGTGGAGAATAATTCCTTATATCTTGGCGGCGGAATACCCGGAACTTTGGGGAAATGGCCAAGCCAAAGTGAAAATGGAATGTATGCCTACAGCCTGGTTAAATAAATTGAAAACATCGTTTCGGTTAGGTTTTCATTTTTATAATAATTCACGAATAAAAAATAATCCTGCGAAAATGAAACCCCGATGCTGTCAGGGAGTTGAAATTATAGTTACGGTTGCATTTGGAGCCCAAACACTATAAGCGTTTGTAGGTTGAGTTTACTGAACCAGGATCATAAACCAGGCACCTCAATTTGGTAAGAGAATAAAGAAAAGCCTGCATAGCATAGAGGCTTCATTGAAATAAAAAAGGCCATCTTTTCAGACGGCCCATCAGAGGCGGCAGTTGAGTTATGTCTTATGCTACTTTCATCAATTGATTTTCCATTGCAAAATCACCTTTGCTGGCTGTGCCTGCGACAAAAGTAATTACCTGCATCAGCGGGCTATAGCCGGGGCATGTAACATTAAACATGTAAGTCCCATAAGTCATTTCTTACCAGAGCTATTTTCATTAACAGAATAAGTTCAAAGAAGGAGGGTTGGCTGTATTTCAAAGCATTCGGAAGTAAATTTTATGCAGACAGATGTGGATGCTATGCAGACAGATGCCGATGGTATGCAGACAGATGTAGATGCTATGCAGACAGATGCCGATGCTATGCACACAGATGTGGATGAAACTTTCTGGAAGTTTTGGTTTTTAGTCATTGGGGACAATCATTATAGAACTTTTCGTAATCAAGTATTTTCTAAATTTTCATGGCAAAAATCTTTTTATGCTTCATTGATTGGCAACTGTGTTTCAGGTTTTGTTGGAACGTTTGTTATGATGTGGGCGATGCTTTTCTGGCATTTAATTGTCGACAACTTTCTCCCAGGAACTTTTAATATTTTTAACTGGATAGCCACTTATGTCTTAATGTGCTTTGGGAGTGTTTTTCTTGAAACCCTTACAATTAGGATTATTTATAAGGAGCCTATAAAAAGACTTTTTCTTCCAATGATGGTAGGAAATGTTTTGAGCTATATTTTTATTGCTGTCGTAATGCTTACTGCAACTAATAAAGACCCCGACGAAGCATCGGCTAAAGTATTTAAATACTTGCCAAACAAGCAGCAATTTATTCTGCTTGATAGCAGTACTCTACATATTGACACATCGACAATCAGAGTCTCATTTGACAAGAACAATAAACGCTTGAACGATACAAAGGCTTTGGGATATAATTTTCTTATACTATTTGAACAACAGCCACCTGATATTTTGGAATTTGACCTGGAAATACCCAGAAAAGACGACCAAACAGCAAGGAGTGACACCTCAAAAGAGTTGAACTTCATTGATTTTAGAGATGAATATAAAGTTATCCTCGAACAGAGAAACCCTGATACCTTCTTAGAGTGGACAAGTCCAATTAATACTGATACACTAATATTTAAACGAGTTAATTGACACTAAGAAAGAGATCTCAAATTCATAATCCGGCAGCAGCTTACATTGGGCTTGCAGCTGTGCTGGCAGACGTGCAAATCCTCATTGATATTGCATCTATCAAATACACCCGGGCAGGACTTTCATTGCTCAGCTTTTGTGCATATCTTCATCTTTAGTTTTTCAATTGGGCTAACGTTGTGGGCTGAACGAATATAAATGCCAGCACAGCAGCAAGCCCTATCGTTACATGCAATGCCCGACAAACTCACATGTGGACAGAAATTACTAAATTTCGAAATAATATTTAGCCATGACAAAACAAATTATTATTGAGCGAACGCTTAAAATTATTAATCAGCTTCCGGAAGAGAAGGCGTTAGAAATTTCAGACTTTGCCGACTTTATTTTTAAACGTTATGAAGAACACGAAATAACAAAAGGAATCCAAAAAATGGTTTCTGAAAGCCAGACTTTTGACTTCTTAAATAATGAAGAAGAAATTTATTCCTTAGCTGACTTAAAAGAAGTTTATAATGGTTAAGGAGATATCCTGCTTATTACTTTTCCATTTACAGACCTAAGTGGTAGCAAATTAAGACCAACAGTAGTACTTGCAGATACTGAACTTGATGTTACTGTTTGTTTTATTACGACCCAGCTACAATGGCAAGACCCCACAGACGTTCAACTTTTGAAAGAAAAAAAATAATACAAAATTTTGTTGGTTATGATATTTCACTGGACATGGAGCGGCTGAGTTTGGTGAATTTGTATTTGGATGGATTTGCTGATCCGCATATTCTGGGAGTACGATTTCCTCAGCAGCGAAGAACGCCGGGACGAAACCTTTGATGTATAATAATCCCGGGGCATTAATAAATATAAAATTATTTTTCTTCAGGTAAGGCAAAGATGTTGTCAAAGAAGCTAACATTAGCATGATGATTGCGCCTTCATCAACACAGATACATTAAATTGCTTTATGAAAATACCAATATGTGCCGGAGGTTTTTTAATGAAGAGAAATAAATTTCTTTTTGGCAAAAGATCTTCAAAAAAAACATGGGCGCCAAAAATGTGGGATATTGTTGGAGGCCATTCAGAAAAGGGCGAACTCCCATTTGATACATTGAAGCGGGAAACCTTTGAAGAGATAGGAGTAAAGGTGTTAAGCGCCCGCTTAATGACGTCGCTTGATGTTTTAGATGAAAAAGAAAATGAATATTTCAGGTACCATATTTACATGATAACCGCCTGGAAAGGTAACCCGTATAATCGTTCTGATGAACACGCTAAAATCCGCTGGTTCACAAGAAAAAAGCTTGACTCAATCAAAATCGCATTAAAGGAATATTTACCCCTGCTCGATGATTGGTTAAATGGTGATAAAATTGTTGAATAAGTACAAAACAATTTTGTTTTACGTATGTTTATTATGCGTAATATTATCCGGCATCATTAAAACAGTAAGTACAAAACGCCAGCAAAACATTATTAAAAAAACATGAAGCGAATAGGCATATTGGGCGCGGGGCCAAGCGGGTTATTTATATTTAAGCGATTAGTAGAATCCGTCGCAAGAGATTTCCAGGTAGAAATATTTGAACGAAAGAAGCAGGTGGGGGCCGGCATGCCATATAGCATAGAAGGTGCAACTGATGAACACATCACCAATGTATCGGGTAATGAGATACCTCAGCTGGTTAATTCTTTAACGGAATGGATAAACACTTTGCCTCCCCAAACGCTGGAACGTTTTCAAATAGACAAAGATAATTTCAATGAACATCGAACAATTTGTGGATACGATGATGAGCCTGCGGGAAAGTGTGTCGCCCTTTGATCTTTTCAAAGCCGAGTATGCGGAGGCAGAAAAATCAATTCGCAGAAAGGAATCTGTTTATTGGAAAGAGGCGCTGGCTGAACTGAGCTTTGCCATGAATTACCCGGCGAAATATTTTTCCGCCGAAGATATGCTCCGCCTTCAGCAAGTGCTGATGCCGCTGATTTCTATCGTAATTGCCTTTGTGCCGCAAGCTTCGGTGGAAGAATTGCTGGCCCTCTACCAGGCAGGGGTACTCGACATTATCGCGGTAGGGGAAGAGAGCTATGTAGAACCGGCCGGAAATGGCGGCGCAGTATATCATTTTACCGATGA
>JBBPZF010000267.1:0-2918 GCA_038199105.1 Chitinophagales bacterium
ATATTCTTTTCGCGCAAGGTTTTAAATTCGTCTAAAAGTTGTGCCAGTGACTTTCCCTTACTTTGTTCAAATTGAGCGAGACGGTCAAAGGACTCAAATCTTTTGTCATGGCTTTCTGAAAGAATAATCTTTACTCTTGGAATCCAGTCAGTTTTTTCTCCGTGAATAAGATGGCCAATAATATCATATACACTCCATGTTTGTTCACCTTCGTTGTTTGAGGTCCATTCGGGAGAAACATTTTGAAGCATTGCATTAAGAATACCTGGTGTACGCTCAAGAATTTCCATAGATTTTTCCAAAGTAAAGTTCATCGTTCTTAAAATTTGTCGTGCCCGTCAAAGGTTCTTCTTATAAATTTTAAAACATTTTCGGGGGGTTCTTAAGTCATCGATTTTATTTGCGAAAGTAATGAATGAAATAAAAAGAAGTAGCGTAGTGATCGAGGCTCTCATAATGTTGCTGTTAAAGTTTGTATTTCCGAATATACAAAGCTTCTTAAGCTTTTTATAAATGATTTCAATTCCATCAGCTCATATGAATTTTTTGTCGCGCTGGGTTTGAACAGTAAGCATTTTAAATCAAATTGGTAAGAAGTTGCTAAGAATAAACCAAAAAGAAGTAATATCAGCTCCCCGAATCACTAACTAAACAAAAACTCAACATCATCTTTAGTAAGTTTCTTGATAAAACTTTTTTCTTCACTTATCAATTCTTTCGATAGTGATTTTTTCTTTTGCTGCATTTGCAATATTTTTTCTTCCACTGTATCCTTACAAATCATTTTGTATGCAAATACTTTATTCGTTTGTCCTATACGGTGAGTACGGTCAATGGCCTGGTCTTCCACGGCGGGGTTCCACCATGGGTCTATAAGATACACGTAATCTGCCGCGGTGAGGTTAAGCCCGACGCCTCCTGCCTTTAGAGAAATGAGAAATGCTTTTATGTTTGGGTCGGTTTGAAATTGCGCCACAAGATCTTTTCTTTTTACAGCTGGTGTGCTGCCATCGAGGTAAAGATGCGTGATGTTATTTTCTGTAAAGGCATCCCTGACAAGGGCCAGCATTTGAGTAAACTGGCTGAATACAATCAGCTTGTGGCCGCCTGTGTTTTCCAATACTTCACGCAACAATTCTTCAAGCTTTATGCTTGCTGTAGTGGTTACTTCTTCGTCTTTTACCAATACCGGGCTGTCGCATATTTGGCGCAATCGCATAAGCCCTTCCAAAATATACATAGAAGCATTGCCCATCCCTTCTTCTTCAATTTTATTCATCAACCGATGGCGATAATAATTTTTATATTCATCATACACGCCACGCTGGGCTTTATCCATTTCGCACCAGAGTACTGTTTCCGTTTTATCAGGCAGGTCGGGAGCTACCTGCTCTTTGGTACGCCGGAGCATGAAAGGAAAAATAAGCTTACGAAGTTGTGCAGCAGTTTCGCTATTGCCGTTTTTATCTATTGGCGTTGCAAATTCAGTTTTAAAAAATTCTTTATTGCCCAAAAAACCTGGATTAAGAAAGTGCATTTGAGCAAAAAGATCGAAGGTATTGTTTTGAACAGGAGTGCCGCTTAAAATAATGCGGTTCTTTGCTTTGAGTAATTGCGCCGCTTTGGTAACCTGTGCATCAGGGTTTTTTATATGCTGGCTTTCATCAAGAATAATATGATTAAACGTATGCTGTTGGAGCTCTTTTATATCAATACGCATAGTGCCATAGCTGGTAATAATAATATCGTAATTCTCCAGGTGCTCATCAGAAAAACTCCGGTTGCTTCCGTAGTAAATATGGTACTTTAATGAAGGTGCAAATTTTTGGAGTTCACTTTCCCAATTATAAATAAGCGAGGTAGGGCACACCACGAGGCTTGTTGCCTTCTTATATTTTTCTTTAAGGTATTGCAGAAAACAAATTGCCTGCAAGGTTTTACCAAGGCCCATATCATCTGCAAGGCAGCCGCCCCAGCAAAGTTCATCCAGCACCTGCAGCCAGTTAAAACCGGCAAGCTGGTAAGGCCTTAGCTTTGCGGTTATCTTTTTTGAAACCTTCCTTGGCTTTATACTTTCTATGTTTTGAAGTTTCTGCTTTTTTTCTTCGAGCTCTTTTAAAATATCTTCTTCATCAATAAGGTTATGGAGCTCATCAATTACCGTGAAATGCATTTTATTTACATGCAGCTTTCCGTCTTCTTCTTCTCCCATCTTCATCAGCATGCTGTATTGCTTTAGCCATTCTTCCGGTAGCACGCCGAAAGTGCCATCCCCTAATACTATAATTTTTTGTCCGCTGCGAATGGCTTTTTGCAGATCACGCAACGGTACCTGCTGATCGCCAAAGCTTACTTCTATTTGCAGGTCGAACCAGTCAATGCCGCTGCCGGTCTTCATCTCCCACTTGGGAACTGCAGTGTTATAGCGGAATTTTTTCAGGTCCTGGATACCTTTCACTGTTACATTTTCTTCCTGCAATTGCCTTATGGCATGCAGGAACCAGTTGCCCTTCATCACATCAGAAAAAGGCAGGTAGTAAAAATGATTGTGCAATTGTTTTACAAATGATGGATGCAGGGAACGAAGCCTTTCATAAAAATTCTTTTCAGCTTGCTTATCTCTTTCAATTAAAGAAAACCCATTTTCATGTTTCACCGAAATAGTCGCCTCATCATCAAAATCTACTGTATGGTTTTCATATTCGTATTGAGGTTTCAACATCAGGTATTGATTGGTGTATTCACTTACCATTACGTGCGGTATTACCTCTGCTTTATGGCTTTCAAATTTTAAAGTATCCTCTATGCTTACCTCGTATTGCTGCTGTAAAGGCAACACTACTTTTCTCAATACATCAAACTGGTGTTCAATGGGAAACTTAAGTATGCCATGCTCAAACTGTTGCATCAATTTAATA
>JBBPZF010000268.1:0-5674 GCA_038199105.1 Chitinophagales bacterium
ATTGTTTCGTAGCTGCTGTTTACAATTAAAATTTTTTTCATATTTAAGGCATCAAGATGATTACATTTTGAAACTCGTCAGCGAGTGAATAACCAGTAGGCTAAAGAAATACTTTTACGACAAGTGAATGAAAGGTGGTTACATTTTCGACTGTTGTTTTTTTCTCTTCTTTCTTTGCGATGTAAGGAGGCACAAAGCAGAGATCGCAGCGGTAGCAACCACGGCTTTTGTTACCAGTTCTTTTCGGTTATATTTCCAATCAGCTTTCATTCCTCTTTCCGAAAAGATATTAGGAAAATGCCCGTGTCTCAAATCGTCTATCACTCCTTCTACAACATTTATCCTGTCGGCCAGCAATAAATTGAGCCAATGGCCATATTCAGATTCATCAAACCTGAACGCAATCCTGCGAAGGGCGCCACTTAGACCTGAAGGGGGATTTGGCGTACCGAAAACAGCAGGCATGCGTAGGTGTTCTACAGATTTAAGAATTTCAACTGTTTCGGGTTGCAGTGGGGGCCTTTCCCAATTAAGCCTGTTATGGTCATCGCCGTTATATTTTTTTATTGGATAAGTAGGATCGTTTGCAGGATCTGCATCAATTCCCCAGCCCTTAATGTTATTATATTTTTCAGATAGATTTTCCATGATTATTATTTTATCTTTTTGCAGATGGAACTAAAACAGTTTTAATACAGTTGTCGAGTTTGGCCGAAAACATATGGTAAGCATCCGAAACTTCCTCCAGGGGTATATAATGTGAAATGATATCCCGCGGACGAATATAGCCTTCCCTGATATGGCCTATCAATTTTGGTAATAGTCTTTTTACAGAACATTGATCAGCTCTTATAGTAATCCCTTTATTTACCACATTACCAGTTGGAATTAGGTTATCTGTAGGGCCATATACCCCAACAATAGAAACTATTCCACCTTTTTTTACAGCGTTTATTGCCCAATGCAAAGCCGTCGCAGAACCAGCCTGCAACATTAGCTTTTTACCCGTAATCGTTTGTAATGCACTGCCGGCGGCCTCGCAACCTACCGCGTCAATACACACATCTGCGCCAAAATAGCCGGTTTCTTTCTTTAGAAATAAAACGGGATCGCCGATGGATTCAAAATTATACGCCTCGCAATGCGCAAAGGTCCTGGCAAACTCAAGCCTGTACTCTATTCTATCTATAATAATCACTCTTGCTGCACCAAAGAACCAGGCAGATCTTGCAGCCATCAACCCAACAGGCCCTGCGCCAAAAACCACGACCGTATCGCCTTTTCTTATTCCACCCATTTCTGCTGCCTGGTAGCCCGTAGGGAAAACATCAGTAAGCAAAACCGCGTCGTCAGGATGTATATCTGGTGGAATAACCATGGGGCCTACATCTGCATAGGGAACACGTACATATTCTGCCTGACCTCCATCAAATCCCCCGCAAGTATGCGAATAGCCAAAAATTCCCCCGGCTCCCGTTGCTTCCGGGTTAGCCTCGTGACAATTACTAAAAAGCTCCTGCTTACAAAAAGCACATCTTCCACATGCAATATTGAAAGGGACAAGGAGTTGATCTCCAATCTTAATTGTTTTTACCTCGGAACCCACTTCTACTACTTCTCCAATAAACTCATGGCCAAAGGTAGTGCCCACTCTTGTATCCGGCACCAGGCCGTGGTAGATGTGAAGATCGGAACCGCAAATACATGCGCGGGATACCCGGAGGATCACATCTTCGGGATGTTGGATTTCTGGCTCCGCCTTTTGACTGGCTCGCACCCTGAAGGGGCCGCGGTAATTCATTGCTAACATAAAAAAGTTTTAGGGGTTTGTGTGGAACGCTTTTAACTTACAAAAATTTATGCCATTAATCTCTGTAACGGGGGTTCAATTATTGAGGAAAAGTTCGTTCCATTTTTTAACCAAAAAGTAGCTCAGTGTAGAAATAAATAGCCAGGAAAGGATGTGAGTTTAATAAAGCAAAATATTAATGAGTTTAAAAACATTTCGTTCGCATCCTGATGAGCAATTTATTAACGAGGCTCTTTTTACTTGCCCCTTCATCATTAACCTATTTAGCATGCCCGTAAATGTTATTAACCAGGCAGCCAACCCTACATATATAAATCGCTCAGAAATATTGTTGAGAAAAGATAGCTGTAAGCTGGAGCTAGTTTTAGCGTTGCCACAGTGTACATGCCAAGCGGAAAAACCATACTCCAATATCCGGAGCTGTAGGTAAATCCAGATTTTATATGTCGCCAGATTTCCAGTATTACAAGCATAGGCAACCAAAAGGTAGCCATCGCCCACAACAGCATACTTAATACATGAATAACAGGAATGAAAGTTTGTAAGCTGGGCATCAATGTCAGTGCATTTGCAAGCGTTACTCCGGCTAAGCAACTGATGGCTGCTGCGCCTGTATCTATCCAATACGAAGGTGATAGCTCTGAAGCATTGATGGGAAAAAACAGCAACCTGTATAATATAATTGTTACTAATACCAGGTAAAGTATAATACCAATAAGCCATCCGCTCAGCAAAGCAAATAATTGAATATCCAGGCGTACATCCATATTAGGTAGCAGTGCAGCACCAAGAATCACCAACGATTGGGTAGAAACAACCAGTAAAAGAAAACTGCCGTTGATGCCTTTTTCAGGTGATGGCTTTGCCTGCTGTAATATAACCATGGTTAAGAAAGTGTACACCAGCAAAGCCGAGGTGACTAAGGAAACTACCCATAAAATAAGTCCCGGTAAAATTAGATGTTGTTCCCTGCACATATTCTGTATCGAGTATAGCGGAACCGGCTACTAACGTGAGAAAACCAGCACCTTTCGCAGGATTTGACAAATCGGCCTTGCATGCAGGATAGAAGTAAAGAAGACGTGCAATAAACAGGATGAGTAAAACGAAATACTGCAGATTATTCAACCAGAACAAGGCTCTTGCCAATACGATGAAATGCAGTTGCTGGCAGGCTAAATTACCAGGTTCAAAAAAGAGTATGCGCCGCCGTTAGTATAGATGCCGTTTTCATCAGTAATCAATTTATCTGCCTGCAAATTCACTTTCGGATACATCTCTCTAAAAGTATCGCCTAACGACCAATGGGTTGAACAACTTCTGCCATCCAAAATGCCTGTAGCTGCTAAAATAAAAGCGCCCGAACACATACTGGCTATTTCGGCTCCTGCCTTGTATTGTTGCACAATCCAATCGAGCATCGCCTGGTTATCGCTTATGTTTTTTCCTGGCATCGCAGCAGGTATGATGATCAGGTTGGTCTTACTAATTTCCGATATGTGAGCATCAGTTTTTAAAGCAACCAAACCTTTTACATATTCTTCTTTGCCTGATGTGCCGGCTACCACTAACTGGTTCTGTTGTCTATTGCCTTGCTTTTTCCAATAGTTGTTGGCTTTTGTAAATACTTCAACTGTGCCTACTATGCAGGCCACCGTATTGAGGCCGCATTGTTCTTCAGGATATAAAATCGTGATATGCTTCATTGATTTTTTTTGGCAAAGGTATAAAATAACGATGTCCAAATCAACCCACCATAATGTCCATTTTACCACCTGAATTTTATAATATTAGACTATACTTTTACTCCATCAATTTTCAACAACCCCGATCAAAAAAGTATCGATTCACTACGCTACATAAAAAACAGACATGGCACGAATGATTGCGATTTACAAAAGGCCAAAAGACATTGACGCTTTCGACAAACACTATTTTGAAGTACATATTCCGCTGGCAAAAAAACTTCCGGGACTAATAAAGTATGATGTTGGCAGAAGCCCAATTATTTCAACAACAGGACATTCAGATATTTATTGCATTGGTACTTTATACTTTGAAAGCATGGATGTAATTAAAACTGCTTTTGCCTCTCCACAAGGGCAAGCATGTGCAGCAGACAGAAAAATTTTCGCGCCAAATAATGATGATGTTCAAATTTATTTGTTTGATACGGTAGATGTATAGAAAAAATTATCGCTTTACAAATCTAAAAAAATGAAGGAAACAATTTTACTATCAACAACCGCAGTTCTATTGTTTATAAGCTTTAGTGTTTCAAAACAAAAATCACATAATATGGATAATGAAAATTTTACCACAGCCATCCTGGTTGACAAAACACCAATGGAAGCATTCAATGACATTAAAAATTTCAGAGCCTGGTGGAGTGAAGATATCGAAGGGCAAACTGATAAACTTGGCGAAACTTTTTTCTATCATTACAAAGATGTTCATCTATGTAAAATGAAATTGATAGAAATGGTTCCTGGTAAAAAATTGGTGTACCTGGTGGTAGCCAACGAATTTAGTTTTACCAAAGACAAAACTGAATGGGTGAACACAAAACTGGTTTTTGATATTTCTTCTGAAGGGAAGCAAACGAAAATAACATTCACACACGAGGGCCTGGTGCCTGAATATGAATGCTACAATGTATGCCATGATGCGTGGACAGGATTTATTCAAAAAAGCCTGAAGAACCTGGTAAATACAGGCAAGGGAGAGCCTAATCCTAAAGGTGGTACCAACGAAATAAACGCTGAGAATATCAAAAAATGGAACCTCAAAAATTAAACAATGAATAACATCGATTTTACTAAAACATTTCAGGTAGAACAATCACCGGCCGAAATTTTCCAAGTAACTAAAGATGTTCGCAGTTGGTGGTCAGGGCTATATGGCGAAGAGTTTGAAGGCAGCTCAGAAAAACCCGGCGATGAGTTTACATTTAGCGCAGGCGGTGGTGCGCACTACTCTAAACAAAAACTAACAGAACTAATTCTAAATAAAAAAATTGTTTGGTTGGTGACGGACAGTAATCTGAACTTTCTTGAAAAGCCAAATGAATGGACCGGAACAAAAATTTATTTTGATATTTCCAAACAAGGAAACAAGACGCAAGTCCGTTTCACTCACGTAGGTTTAGTTCCCAAAATTGAATGTTATAATAGCTGTTCAAGTGCCTGGAGCCAATACCTGCAGCAATTTCTGTCACCGTTGATCACTAAAGCTATTGGGTAAAAAGACGGGCATTTATTATGATTGAAAAATTCTGTATAATCTTTTTTCGCAAGTAATCTTAAAGGAAACTTAAGTCACAATACTTTTTGTGTGAAGCACTTTACACTTTTTCTGCAACAATAAAAACTTGCTGATCGCCTAATTTATCTTTTAATCTTTCCGTATAGATTATATTTTTCATCTTTTAACCATGTCTTCATATCTCTGTCATACTGTTTTTGTTCCGGCGATTTTTGCATCAATAAATTTTTCTTTTAATTTTTTATTTGCAGAACCCTTTAATAAACTGCCATGACCAAATACAGCTTTATCAAAACTAAATGCTGCAGCTTTCAAAATACTTTTAATACTTAAATCAGGATCCTCATTTACTGTACTAATTCCAAGACCTGCAGCATTCGCACATAAGTCGCCGGCTATCAGCACACCTTCATTTTTTATTAGTAAAGCGATATGCCCGGCACAATGCCCTGGTGTATGAATTACCTGAATGCCGCCGGCAATTGGCATCACATCATTATCTTTCAATTTTTCATCTATGTTTACCGGCTCAATTGTATGTGGAGCTTTTTTGATGAATATATTATAAATAATCTTATTAATAATACCGGGAGAAAGATA
>JBBPZF010000269.1:0-4625 GCA_038199105.1 Chitinophagales bacterium
ATACCTACTGAAGATGAAGGCAGGCTTTATGTAACGTATGAAATGCCGGAAGCTACTTCGACCACGAGGAGCGTTGAGATGTTGAAACAAATAATGGATAGTGTGCGGTCTATTCCGGAAGTAAGAACGCTCGGTGGCCTCGCAGGTTTGAACATCATAAGCTTTTCTAATAAAAGTAATGTCGGAACCATGTTTGTTTTATTAAAACCATGGGACGACAGGAAAGGAAAAGATCACAATGCGCAAAGCGTAGCCGCACAAATAAGAGCCAAAACAGCTAATATAAAAGAGGCAAGAATTCTTGCCATATCACCGCCGGCAATACCAGGCCTTGGAGCAACTTCCGGTTTTACTTTTGAGCTCTTGCAAACCACGAGCACCGATAGCATACAGCAATTTGAAACCGTAGCCCGCAACTTTTTAGCCGAATTAAGCAAGAGGCCTGAGATAGGTGCCGCTTATACATTTTTTAATTCGCATACTCCCGGTTACCAGGTTGATGTAGATCGTGAAAAAGTAAAACAACTGGGTATTTCTTTGGCAGACGTCTATACAACTTTGTCCACGTTGTTAGGTAGCTCTTATGTAAATGACTTCAATTTATATGGACGAAATTTCCGCGTAGTTGCGCAAGCAGATAGTGCCTCGCGGTCTTCGCTAAGCGACCTGGATAAATTTTATGTGCGCAACAAAGAAGGCAATATGATTCCGTTAGGATCATTAATCACCAACAAATTAATAGAGACACCAACGCTCATTTCACACTATAATGTCTATAGGTCTATTGAAATAAACGGAAGCGCTAAAGATGGCTACAGCAGCGGCCAGTCAATAGATGCCTTAAAAGAAACAGCGGATAAATATTTGCCGACAGGCTACAGTTACGAATTTTCAGGCATGAGCCGGGAAGAAATAAAAGCCGGCAGCAGCAGCACAACCATTTTTGCCATATCACTTGTCTTCGTTTTCCTTTTCCTTGCTGCATTGTATGAGAGCTGGTCTATTCCATTCTCTGTGCTTTTTGCTGTGCCTATTGGCGCATTGGGATCTATCATTACACTTACTTTTTTGCCTAATCTTACCAATAATATTTATGCTCAAATTGGTTTGATTACGTTAATAGGACTTGCCGCAAAAAATGCCATTTTAATTGTAGAGTTTGCAAAAGAAAGAGTGGACAGGGGAATGCACGTAGTGTCTGCAACAATAGCCGCGGTAAAACTTCGGCTACGCCCGATCGTTATGACGTCGCTTGCATTTATATTGGGTGTGCTGCCATTGGCCTTCGCCAGCGGCGCTGCCGCAGAATCCCGTAAAACGATAGGGTGGACGGTGTTTGGAGGTATGCTTGCTGCTACTACACTGGCTATTTTTATTGTTCCGGTTTTATTTGTATTAATCACACGCATTGCTTACGGAAAGAAAAAGCTGGAGAATTTACATGAGCATTACGAGCCGGAGCAAGATGACCAGCAAGAAAAAGAATAGTGCTATTTTAAGCTGGAATAAAATATTGATTCAAATTTTTGCCCCATTTTGAATAAAACCGTTTGTATCTTCATCTCTTTTAACGAACAAGTGGGGTTTTCATTTTCATAAAACATTTCACGAGTAAAATAGTCAGGCGAAAATGAAACCCCGATGCTTGCAGAGAGTTGAAATTATAATTGCCGTACTTCCTTACTTTAGCAGGCAGACTATAAAACATAACCGCTCTGATATTTATTCAATGTACTTCTACACATTCACATTTTATAATTGAATTGCAGGTTGAGTTTATTATAATTCAAAGCCCATTATACATCGGGACGTTAACAGAAGTGTTTCTTGTATTGGTTTGTATTACCTACGCCTGTGAAAGAGTTGGCAACAAAAACACAATAACAGCAAGAAAATTATTACGCAAACAAGCAATCTTAAGCATACGATAAGTTTTGATAGGAGGGAGTTATTAAAAAATCGTTTGTTTATATACACTTCAAGTGTGTGCTTAAAATTGCCGATTCGAAAATTTCTTTTACCGCATAGAAGTGAGAAAAATGAGTTCACGCAATTAACGTAATATTGATTTCATCGTAAACGCTGCCTTGCACGCAGGTTTTATTAACTCTTTTCGTTGCGTTTATCAACAGATGTACTTTAATAAAGCTCAATATAAAAATGTGCAAATCCCGCTTGTCAATTTCTCGTAAATTGTATTTAAATTCGGTTTCCTTTTTAATTGCTTTTATCTGCTAACCGTACTTATTGATCCGAATATAAAGATGCCCATGTATAAAAAAAATTCCGTTGTAATACTGATCATTGCTGCTCTCTCCTGCAGCATTTATATTTTAACTAAAAAAAATAACTTTACCATCTCAGCTTATGGTGAAGAACAGGAAAAAGAAGAGTTCGTAAAAGACAGGCTTCTATACGAATATAATATTTTAAAAAATCCTTTTACCGGTAAAATCCCAAAAGACATCCGGGAAAGAGAGATAGAATTTGCAAGAAATCTGCCTGTAAAAGATGCCGGCGCAGCAGGGCTTTTTACTCCGCAAAATCTTAATGCTTATTCCCCGGCAGGCCCAGATAATATTGGGGGCAGAACACGTGCCTTTGCATTTGATGTACGTTTCGGGACTGGTGGAAATAAAGTTATTCTTTCAGGCAGCGTAAGCGGTGGTATATACCGTACAGTAAACGGCGGCGCTTCCTGGACAAAGGTGACGCCCCAAATGGAGATAAACAATGTTACGGCCATAGCACAAGACCCGCGGCCAGGCTTCCAGGATACCTGGTATGCAGGAGGCGGCGAAGCACTGGGCAACTCTGCCTCGGACATAGGCGCTTTTTATTTGGGCTTTGGCATTTTAAAATCCGCCGACAATGGCCTTACCTGGACAAAGCTCACCCTTACCGTTACCAACCCGGACGGCACCACTTTAGGCGCCGGCACACTGGATGCTTTTGATAATGTGTTTGACATAGTACATAAAATAGTGGTGAGCCCGGTGAACGGCTATGTGTATATCGCAGGCCACCGAAGGATTGTGCGGTCAACAGATAATGGCCAATCATTCAGGGTGGTGTTTGCCGGTGACACGCCTGCCACCGCAGATGGTGGACAAATGGATATTGTGACCAGCAATGCCGGACAATTGTATTTAGCTGTAAATGGTGGTAACCCTGATCTAAAAGTTCGCGGAGTTTGGACGTCGGCCTCGGGTGATTTTAATAGCTGGACAAGAATCGCCGGCGGCTCCACTCCTGGCGTTGATTCGCTCAATGGATGGCGGGCAAACTCGTATGACAGCAGTTCCAAAAGAATAATCCTCGCGTTAGCTCCTTCAAATCAGAACCTTCTTTATGCTTTCTATGAAAACGGACTTTCACAAGCTGCCGCAAAGGGAGCACATCCGGAAGGCGATCTTTTTAAAATTGACAGGGGTGCAAATACTTATGTAAATCTTTCTGCTAACATGCCGGATTTTCCGGGGCAGACAGACGGCGTAGATCCATTGTCATTGCAGGGTGGGTATGATATGGCGCTTGCCATAAAGCCAGATGACCCGAAAGTGATTTTCGTGGGCGGTACTAATCTCTATCGCTCTACAGATGGCTTTACCACGGCGACGAAAACAGAATGGATCGGAGGATACCGGAAACTAAATCCACCAACGGCAGAGCAATATCCCGGTAGCCACGCAGATTTTCATGGACTCTTTTTTGACCCAACAAATCCTATTCATGCTTATGCAATAAATGATGGCGGCATACAGCAAACAGATAGTATTTTGGCAAATGATACCCCTGATCCGGTGCCTTGGAGTATGGTAAGTAAATACCAAACATTGCAATATAATTTTGTGGCTATAGACCCGGCAGCAGGGCAGAATAATTTTTTCGGCGGAGCGCAGGACAATGGGTCTTATTTTAGAGTGGATGGTATCCCAAATCCCAATGATCAGTTTAAAATAGGCGGCGGCGACGGGGCCTCTGTTTCAATTGCCTCGGTAATTGATAATGCATTCACTATTTATTTTTCATCGCAGTTTGGCAGCCTTACCAGGGATATAACCAACAATTTTGTTTCTATTGTTCCTGCAGGGCTTACTGCAAACCCTGAAGTTGGCTTTGGTGATTTTGTTACCTACTTTAAAACGGACTTCGATAATACAGAAGATTTATATTATGCAAATTATAACCGGGTATTCCGCACAAAAACAGCTTCCACCGTTACGCCTACTACATGGGAAGAATTGACGGGTGTGGCGTCTGCAATTAATGCTGCTAACCCGCTGGGCACGGATATTTCAATCAGGGCATTCGAACTAAGCCGTGGCCCTTATACAACTGATCACGTGTTATATATCGGCACGTCCGGCGGTCATGTGTTCCGGCTGAATGACCCGAGGAATGCGCCTGTTACAACCGTACCGGTAGATATAACGCCGCCAGGGCTGCAAGGCAATGTTACTGATATTGCACTGAATCCGAATAATGATAATGAAGTGATGGTAGTAGTATCAAACTATGGAACTACTAATATATGGTATTCAAAAAATGCCAAAAGTACACTGCCAACATGGAAAAATGCAGAAGGTAATTTAACCCTGCCATCTGTAAGAAGCTGTATGATA
>JBBPZF010000270.1:0-2261 GCA_038199105.1 Chitinophagales bacterium
AAGTTTGTGGGATTGGGTATCTTTTTTATGTAAATGGTAAATTCTTTGCACAGGGAATGGTCCGAACGCAAAAACGCATTTATCGTCACTTTATCTTTTTTAAAATCAGCGTCAATCCAGAGATTATTTCCAGAGAATTTTCCATCGCTTGCTGAAAAGATTATATCACTCGAATCTAAAGGAAGATATCGCCCATCAGATAATTTCGCATCGATATTTATATAGTTATAAGTTCCTTTTTTTAGGCTGTCAGTGTATAAATTCACATGTATGCTTTCAATCTTTTGAGCCTGTGTGAAAGCAGATATTGTTAAGAATAAAAAGGATAAAAAATATTTCAAGGAAGATGTTTGCCAAGAGATGGAAAATTGTGTGCCAGAGTTGCATATCAACTAGCAATAGGCTATTCAATTGTGTGAATTTTATCATATAAAAAGCATATGCGTTGTCCAGAATTTGCATCCTTTATAAGTATTGTCCCTTCTCCCCTGGAGAAGGGTTGGGATGAGGCCGAAATAAAATATTTGCCAGTTAAAAAATTTCAAACCATATTTGCAATCAGAAAATGAAAATCAATAACACATACAATAGCTGGTGGCACACAATCAACTGATTGTGCCGTATTGCTTTTATTTGTGTATTAATAAAAATATTTACCCGGCACTAAGCCGGGTTTTTTTATGTTATGAAGAAAATAGAATTATCAACTACCTACAAAAAATTATTGGCAGATGTTTTTACGCCTGTCGGAATTTATCTCAGGCTCCGCGACCGATTTCGCGATACCATCCTTTTAGAAAGCACCGACTTTCAAGTTGGCGATAATAGCTATTCCTTTATCGGCATCAATGCAATTGCAGGTATTGAGATAAGAAACTATAGGGAAATAGAATATAAAATGCCGGGCGATCTGCCGAAAAAAATTCCCGTAACTAATAAGTCCAAGGTAGCAGATGAAATATGGTCTTTTATGCAACGGTTTGCTATAAAAGCTCCGGCAGAGATGCCTGTAAGCATGGCGCAGGGTTTATTTGGATATACTACTTATGATGCTGTTCAATTTTACGAAACAATAAAATTTAATTCTTCAAACGACAAGTCATCCCCGGAAATTCCATTAGTTCGTTATCGTCTTTACCAATACGTTATTGTTATTAATCATTTTAAAGACGAACTATTTATTTGTGAAAATCATATAAAAGGAATTGATAGTGAAGTTGAAATTGTTGAAAGCCTTATTAAAAGCAAAGATGTGCCGGCATATCCGTTTGCAGCAAAGGGAGATGAAACATCTTCGCTTACAGATGCGGAATATATAAGCAATGTAAAAAAAGGAATAGCAGCTTGTGCAAGGGGCGATGTTTTCCAGGTTGTGCTGAGTCGTAAATTTCAACAAGAATTTTCAGGAGATGAGTTTAACGTATATAGGGCACTAAGAAATATAAACCCCAGCCCCTATCTTTTTTATTTTGATTATGGGGATTATCGACTCTTTGGAAGCAGTCCTGAAGCGCAGTTGATCGTGAAAAATAACATTGCGATCATGCATCCCATTGCTGGAACATTTAAAAGAACCGGCAATGATATTACTGATGAAGCGCTGGCCGAAAAGTTATCAAAAGATGCAAAAGAGACTGCCGAACATACTATGCTTGTTGACCTGGCACGCAATGATCTAAGTCGCATGTGCACTGATGTTTCTGTATAGCGCTTTAGTGAGATACAATATTTTTCCCACGTAATTCACATGGTGAGCGAGGTAAAAGGTTATGTAGAACAAAATGCAAATCCTTTTAAGTTGCTTGGAGTCACATTTCCGGCAGGCACGTTAAGTGGTGCACCAAAATTTAAAGCGATGCAGTTGATTGATGAGTTTGAAAAAGATGCCCGAAGTTTTTATGGCGGCTGTATTGGTTTTGTTGGCTTTAACGGCAACATCAATCATGCGATAATGATCCGGACATTCCTCAGCAAGGGAAATACGCTTATATATAGAGCAGGCGCCGGAATTGTGGCTGCGTCTAACCCGGAGAGTGAGCTACAGGAAGTAAATAATAAATTAGGTGCACTTACAACAGCCATTAAATCAGCAGAAAAAATTTGAGCATGAAAATTTTGATTTTCGATAATTACGATTCATTTACCTACAACCTCGTGCATGTAGTTGAAAAAATAATTCATGGAAAAGTTGATGTGTTTCGAAATGATAAAATATCGCTCGAACAAATAAATGATTATGATAAAATAATTTTATCTCCCGG
>JBBPZF010000271.1:0-3075 GCA_038199105.1 Chitinophagales bacterium
AATATGTGGGTGAAGAAGAAATGAAAAGAATAGGAAAAAAGAAGTGGAATAAAAGAATGAAAAGAGTACTCGAAATTTTAAAAGTTGTGGTGAATTATGATGTGCTTTACATAAGCGGCGGTAATGCTTCCAAATTAGATTTTGTACTTGATAAAAATATTGTGATAGTTGGCAACAGGGACGGCATAAAGGGAGGCGCGGCCTTATGGAAACAAAAAGATATTGAAAAAGGTATCCGGGAAAAAGTGATGCCTGTAGTAAATGAAACACAAAACTTTATTGTATGATAATCGGCATAGCAGCAGATCACGGTGGCTTTGATCTGAAAAAAACTATCCATGATTTTCTTATAAGTCAACAGCACCAGGTTATTGATTTCGGTGCTTATGAAAATAATCCCGCTGATGACTATCCCGACTTTGTAATTCCCTTAGCGAGGGCGGTTGCGGAAAAAAAAGTCGAGCGGGGCATAGCTGTTTGTGGCAGCGGGGTAGGGGCGGCTATTGCGGCTAACAAAGTTGCCGGGGTAAGGGCAGCACTTATCCAGGATTATTTTTCGGCCCACCAGGGTGTGGAAGATGATGATATGAATGTGCTCTGCCTTGGAGGCCGCGTAACCGGTATTATGGCTGCGGAAGAATTCGTCAGGTCTTTTTTAAATGCAAAATTTACCGGCGCCGAAAGACATAAACGCCGCTTGCAAAAAGTACAGCAGCTTGAAGGCTCTATCAATAAATAAGTTTTAAAACTATAAATCCAAATGAAAAGTTCTTATAAAATTTTGTTCTCTGATATTGGTGGTGTATTGCTAAGCAATGGGTGGGGTCATCTTTCAAGGATGGCGGCTGCGGAAAAGTATGGCCTTGACTATACAGAAATGGACGAGCTGCATCATTTCATTTTTAATGTATATGAAATCGGTAAGGTTACACTTGATGAATACCTTGATACAGTAATTTTTCATCAGCCACGCAACTTCTCCAGGGAAGAGTTTAAAGATTTTATATTTAAACAATCTACACAATTACCCGATACGCTTCCGTGGCTTGTACAATGGAAAAAAGCCCATCCTCAAATAAAAATAATCTCTATAAATAACGAAGCGAGGGAACTAAATAATTACCGCATCAGGACCTTCAACCTCCACGATTTCTTTGATGCATTTGTTTCCTCGTGCGAAGTGGGTATGCGCAAGCCTGATCCCGGCATATTTCGCCTGGCACTTGGTATAGCGCAGGCTGAGCCGCATGAATGCTTATATTTTGATGACCGCCCGATGCTGGTGGAAGCTGCAAAAAAGGAAGGAATTCAAGCCTATCACCACGAAGGCTTTGAAGGCACGAAAAAGATTATTGAAGATGTAATTTGATGGAAGAATAATCTCCGGGACTACAACTGGAACTAAAATAAGCCTTTAAAAATCCTAATTACGCTGATAGTTGCTGAACAATAATATTTGAAAATATTTTCGTTTAATGCATAAAGCAATTTCCGAAAAAATATAGTTGGGAAACTAAAGAAGTAAGTTAATATAATTCACCTGTGTCCATATCTAACTCGTAAAGCTTACGGCTAAGGCTATACGTAGTTTTTTTATTGCCCCTGCCTATGCCACCACCGACAACGCCCAGCATAAGTACATTGCCTGCTTTCACGCTTCGCCTTCTTGAAAGCGAACGGGCTGCATCGGAAATAAAAGTGTTTCCTTGTTTTACCAGCTCAAAATAATTATCAGCCGAATTAATATAGACATGCCTGCCATCACAATATCCCCACAGATCTCTAACGGGGTATGCTCCCTGGCCATCGTTTAAAAAAATTGTTTTTGTAAGTTTGTCTGTCTCTATTTCATAATTAAGGATAGAAGGATTATTCATTTTGAAATCATCGAATGTTTTGTAAACTCCCTTCTTATAAGCCGTCGCATTAACAATGGGAATATTTGCCTGTTGACTGCTATATACCATTATTTCTTCTAAAGACATAATTTTTCCCGAAAGGGAGACCGCTGTTACGCGGGATATAGGTAGCCGCTCGACTGATAAAGCAAGCACCTTGGAAATGTATTCCGCCGCATCTTTTTTCATGGATTTTAAACCGTTTACTGTGGTATCAAATCTATATAGTGGCGAGTAGCCTTCACCGTTACTACTATAGAATTCAAATTTTGCAACAACACCACCACTTTCACCTGGACTAATTTCAAATTCATTGTCTGTTTCTTGCTGGAGAGCGGAAGTTGCCCATAGCTTTTTAATCACCATTACTATTTTCTTATCGCTGCCATTATTAGTTGGTGTTACTTCCAGGTAGTTTCTCAGAAAATCCCTGACATCGTCAGCTGCACTTTTTGCGCCAACAATTGAGTAATATTTGTTAGGATAATTTTGATACAAGCCATAAGACGAAGTATCAAAACGTGCATCTACAACTATTAAACCGGAGATATATTTTTTTTCCGCTGTTGTAACAGAAGGATGTACAAGTGTAATTTCAGTGGTTTTAATTTCAGGGAGAATAGAACTGTTTTTGTCAGCCTGGGAGTAACAGGGTGAAAAAATAAGCGAGATAAAAGTGGCAAGTAAAATAATTTTCATAAGCGTATAGCTAATATAAATAAATAATAAAAGATTCGTCGGTAGCTTTTAGAATTTTATTTCTTAAACTAATTTATTACAGGATTATTATGTCCAGTTTACAATTAGCGCCTGTTTTTTTATTTCTGTTCGAAAATATGGTCTAATTAAAAAGCCGCTAAATATCGTTAACGGCTTTCAGCAAGAAATTTTTTATCCAAAGTTTATTTCAACATTCTTCTATTGTATTCTTACTGTTAGAGATTGCTGAACAATTACCGTCCCTTGTTCAGAATAGTGAAAATCATTTTTTCAATTCCTGCCTGATTGCGAATGATAAAAGTGACATCTTTACTATAATTCTGCTGCTCGCTTCCTGTAAGATTAAAAGCCTGGAACATAGTAAGTGAATATTTTAATTATACGTTATAAATTTTTTAGTAATGTGTTTCCTTAAGCACAATAGTTATTCATATGCTTCCTGATTGTTGCTTATTGT
>JBBPZF010000272.1:0-16136 GCA_038199105.1 Chitinophagales bacterium
CCCTCCATACTTCAGAGGAAACATATACCTGCTGACTGATATTATAATCGTATTCCTGCTTTATAGCGTCAATAAGAGACACCTGCATCTGGCGGCTCGAAAGCCCGGCGTTTGGCGTACGTGATAATAAGTTTTGAAGAGAAATTCTTTCCGCAAGAAGGGTAAGCCTTTCATAAGCCTGCAGGCGAAGTTTTAACGATTCGGGGTTAATACCGGTTCTCTCTCTTATATCTTTTTTTATCGAAGTAAACTCAGTAATCATCCAAATCGTTGCTAAAAACAGCACGCCCATCAGGATAACAAATACGGTTTCAAATATTGACATTGTGGTAATTTCAGACAAAAATACTTATTCCCTGAGCAAAGGTTTGTAAATTTGCAGGTGAAAAGATTTAATGTTTTGTTGAATTCTTTAACGCTCAGCAAGCTTATATCGTATTTTATTTAAACAGAAAATTTATGGAAACAATAAATAAAACACCGGTAACTTTTACTTCAGGGGCTGTAAGGGAAATAAAAAGATTGATGAATGAAGAAGGATTTGATAATGAAAAATTTCTGCGTGTAGGCGTTAAAGGAGGCGGTTGCTCCGGAATGACCTATGTTCTTGAATTTGATACCAAAACTGAAAAAGATGAGGATTTTGAAATTGAAGGCATTCCATGCATTATAAATCCTGCACATAGTATCTATCTTACCAATATGGAAGTACACTGGGAAGGTGGGTTGAACTCCAGGGGATTTACTTTTAATAATCCTAATGCCAGTACAACATGTGGTTGCGGAACTTCATTTGGCGTTTAATGAATAAAACTGCACTCCCTGGTATGGATAAATTTCTTACCTCGCAGCTTAGTTGGCCTGGCTGATCGTGACATTCCAGCGTTCGGGTTTCTGTAATAAGCCAGCACTTCTTCCTATTTTATATCTTTGCAAAAAAAAGCTCCTGCGTCTGCCTTTTCTAAAAAAAATCCGTTCGTTCTCACCCAAAGTTTATTGGAGAGAAATTCTTGCTGCTCTAATGATATTGCTGGCTTTTATTTTTTTTAGAAGTGAAAGAAAAGAGCTAACGCAAATTATTCCGCAAATTGAAAACGCAGACGGGCGCTGGCTGTTGGCTGGTTTCATGATTACTTTACTTTATGTACTTTTTCAAAGTGGTATGTATGTAAGCAGCTTCGCTTCTATCGCCCTAAGGCTGAAATGGGTTGATGCTATTGAACTCTTCCTGAAGAGAAATTTTTTAAGCATTTTTTTACCCGCAGGCGGCGTAAGCGCTTTGGCATACACACCATCTCAATTAAGAAAAAGAAATTTTAATAAAACGCAAATACACCAGGCCAGCGGCTTGTATGCTTTTGCCGGCCTCTTCACCGTTTTTCTTGTGGGTTTTCCCGTTGTTATTTTATTTGCCATTTCGTCTAATCAGCATTTAAAAAGTGCATGGATTGGTTTAGTCCTCGTCGTTTGTATATTAGCCGGCATAGTTTGGGTTGCGAGGTCACTCAAGCAAAAAGGAAAATTATACAGCTATATCGGCAAAAAAATTCCAAGTGCCGTTCCTTTGATAGATGAGCTCTTTGCTGCCAACGTAAATAATAAAAAATATGCCGGCAGTATTTTGTTTTCAACCGGCGTAGAGTTTACCGGCATGTTTCACATTTATATTGCCATGCTTGCTTTGGGCTTTACCGCTTCCTTTCCTGTTGCGGCCATAGCCTATATGGTTTCGGTTTTATTAATGATCACGTCCCCTTTCCTGCGTGGACTGGGCGCTGTAGAGTTGTCACTGGTTTATATTTTGGAACTTTATGGATACTCAACCGTGCAGGCTTTATCCATTACGGTTTTATATCGCGTATTCGAATTTTGGCTTCCGATGGTTTTTGGCATTCTTGCTTTTGCATGGAGAGGCAGGCATTTATTTATACGAATAGTGCCGGCGTTATTAATTTTTGCATTGGGCTTAATAAATATTATTTCCGTGGTAACGCCGCCATTGCGCATCCGCCTAAAACTGATCCGTGAGTTTCTTCCTTTGGAAGCAATTAACGCTTCAAATATTCTTGTGCTATTTATTGGCGTGGCCTTGCTTATTACGTCTGCGTTTATGTTCAAGGGTTTGAAAAACGCATGGCGCCTGGCGTTATTACTTTCTGTGTTATCGCTCATTGGAAATCTTACAAAAGCATTCGATTATGAAGAAGCCATTTTTGCGGGAATAATAATTTTATTGCTCTTAATCAGCAGGAGCCAATACAGGATAAGGAGCAATGTAAAATGGATACGCCTCGGCCTCTTGTCGGTTGCTATCATATTTCTATCCGTTTTAATTTTTGGCTACATAAGTTTTTATTTTATTGATGTAAAACATTTTGGTATTGATTTTACGTGGAAGCAATCGCTGATTAATACCATGAATATTTTTTTACTGGGCGGTGATAATCTGCACCCGCTCACACCTTTCGGGCACCAGTTTATATTCCTCATTCATTTGCTTGGTTTCTTAAGTTGGGGCTTTCTTTTGTTTACGCTTATAAAACCTTTTTTAAAAGTAGAGCCGGAAACTGAATCAGGCCGGGAAAGGGCAAAGTATTTGCTATCGCAATATGGTAATTCATCGGTTGATTATTTTAAAATTTATCGTGACAAACTATTTTTCTTTTCTGATTTTCATGATGCCTTTGTATCGTACCGTATTGCTAATGGCTTTGCGATAGTACTGGAAGAGCCTGTGTGTGCCGAAGAACATAAGATGGAAGTATTAGCAGAATTTTATAAACAGTGCAGTAAAATGGGTTTAAGAATTGCTTTTTACCGTGTTGATGAAAACAGCATTTTGTGGTTTAATCAATTGAGAAAACAGAAATTGATAATAGGGCAGGAAGCCATATTGGACGCAGCAAATTTTAAACTGGAAGGCAAGGATAAAAAGTCTTTACGAAATGGCCTGAACAGCCTGCAGAAAAAAGGATATACCACTGCGATTTATAAGGCGCCGCTTGCAGATGATCTTATTGCCGAATTGAAAAATATTTCAGATGAATGGCTGGAAGCTTTTGATAAAGAAGAACAAATTTTTTCGCAAGGTATGTTTGACCCAAAAGAAATAATGCAGCAGGATGTAATAGCAGTGGCAGATGCGGATGGAAAAATTGCCGCCTTTCTAAATATTATTCCCGACTATTCGCCTGGTGAATGCACGTATGATCTTATAAGAAAAACTGCTGAAGCGCCAGGTGGCTGTATGGATGCGCTGATCATTAAAATGATTGAATATGCCACGGAGCAAAAGTGTCAATACATAAATCTTGGCCTTGTACCCATGACGGGAATTACGGAACCGCAGAATCCTGCAGAACAATTAATAAAATTTGCGGCAGAAAAATTGAAGCGCTTCAGGCACTATCATGGCCTGCGTGATTTTAAAGAGAAATATGCCACAATCTGGGAAGACAAATTTCTTGTATATGAAAGCGATTATGATTTGCTGCAATTGCCCGCGGCCCTCAATAAAGTTATGCAACCGTAAACACCCCTTATGAATAAAAAATTACTCCTCCTGTTAGCGCCTGTTTTATTTTCATCGAAAATTATAGCGCAGAATCTGCCGGTCAAAGAATGGCCGGCTTCCACACATGATAAACCTGCGATTTTTTATATCTCGGGAGATGGCGGATTTAATAAGTTCTCAACTGCCTTGTGCCAATCTCTCAATAAAAAAGGTTACGATGTATATGCATTAAATGCACGCTCTTATTTCGATGATAAAAAAACGCCGGAGCGAACTGCCGCCGATGTAAAAAATTATTTAAGTAAGAAATTAGCCGGGCGAAAAAATAAACAGGTAGTTCTTGTCGGGTATTCTTTCGGTGCGGATGTATTGCCTTTTATTCTTAACAGGCTTCCAAAAAATGTATTGGATGTACCGGTATCTTTCATCATGGCTGCATCCGGTAGTACTGACTTTGAAATCCACTGGTCTGATATTTTTGGAGGAAATACAAAAAGAGACATGGATGTAGTATCAGAAATAAATAAGTTGAATGATGAAAATATTGTCATAATCAACGGAAGCGATGAACATGACCTTGCACTTAATAAAATTTCTTTAAAAAAATATACGCATGAAGTGCTGCCTGGCGGCCATCATTTTGATGGCGATACTGAAGAGATTACCAATGTGATTTTGAATCACATTAATTAAAAAAAAGGAATGTTGTCCGACTAAATTGGTGAGGCCCCCTGCTTCTCAGCCAAGTGAAAGATTTTAGTCGGACAATAATTAAAAAAAGCACGAAATATTATTCCTCCTCGTATCCAAGATTATTAAAGACATCTGCAATCACTTCTGTGTTGGAAGCAAGTACCAAAAGCTTATCTCCTTTTTCAAGGACCGTGGAGCCGCCGGGGCGAATGTATTTGCCGTTCCTTTGAATCATAACGATAAAAGCTTTTTTAGGAAAGTCAAGGTTCACTAATGAATTCCCAATAGCCGGGCTCGTATCAGGCAATAAAATCTGGATCATTTCAGAATCGGGGGAATCAGACATCTCAAGATCGAGTGCAAATTTTCGTTTCACTTTTTGCGGAACAATTACCTTTAGCCATCGTGCCACCACAGGCAAAGTGGTGCCTTGTAATAACACAGAGATAGTGGAAATAAAAAATACCAGGTTGAAAATAATATGCGATTTTTCTAAATTGGCTATTAGCGGATAAGTCGCAAACACAATAGGGACGGCACCCCGCAGGCCAACCCATGAAATAAATAATTTCTCACGTGCATTTATTCTTTTAAAAAAAGAGAGGCTTATAAAAACGCCTATTGGCCTCGCAACAAATATTAGTATAAATGATATCATCACACCCAAACCCATCACAGGTAAAATGTGAGATGGAAATACCAATAACCCAAGCGTCAAAAACATGATGATTTGCATTAGCCACGCCATACCATCATAAAATCTTATGATGCTTTTTTTATGAATAAAATTTTTGTTGCCTAACACCAGGCCTGCGATATACACGGCAAGAAAGCCATTGCCACCTAAGAGATCAGTAAGAGAAAATGTAAAAAATACAAAAGCCATCAGGAAAACCGGGTACAACCCTTCTATATCAAGCGCTATTTTATTTAAAACAAATAGTATAATTCTGCCTAAAATAAAACCAATAGCTGCGCCAAAAATTATCTCTTTTAAAAAATGAAATATTAAACCGAACCCCGGCGATTCACCCATTGCAATAAGAGATGTTAGTGTAATGGTGAGCCCGAATGCAAATGGATCGTTGCTGCCGCTTTCAAGCTCAAGTGTAGGTCGGATATAACCTTTCAAGCCAATATTTTTTGATCTTAAAATAGAGAAGACAGCAGCGGCATCCGTAGAGGAAACGATTGCACCCAAGAGCAATGCTTCCGTCCAGCTAAAATTGGAAATGAGATGAACAAAGGTGCCCACCGTCGCAGCCGTAAGTAAAACGCCAATGGTAGATAAAGAAATACCACGCCACATCACGGGCTTTATGCTTTCGTATTTGGTATCAAGGCCGCCGGAAAATAATATAAAATTTAAAGCAATTACGCCAAGAGTCTGCGCAAGCTTGGGATCATAAAAATAAATCCCACCCGGGCCTTCCGAGCCTGCCAACATTCCAACGCCAATAAAGAGTACAAGGGTTGGAATACCAAAGCGCGCCGATGTTTTACTGGTGAAAACACTTGCCAATAAAAGAATAGAGCCAATCAGTAAAATATTCTCCGGGGTAAACGTCATTTGTATAAGGTATCTGTGTTGCTTCGGTACCTAAATTACTGATAAGATATAATCCATTCAAAATAATCGCGGATTAATGAGGATTTGGAAGAGGATTAGATTAAAATCTTTTGTTCTTTTATAAGCTGAATCGCCTGTCCACCGCCTGCTGCAAGGCGAAGCGTGAACGTATCTGCATTGGTAAAAGTTTGTTCTGTTATGGAAAGATGATTCGGGTTTTCTGCAACGTCTTCACTATCGCTATATATTTTTGCCTGTATTTTCCGGCAGGTAAAAAGTTTAGCGGTAATTTCAGCGACTTGGCTTTCGTGCTGTTGATGGTGCCGATATACCAGTCTGTTCCTTTTCTTCTCGCGATAGTTAAATATTGATACACCTCGCCTGCGGGCACAATTGTTTCATCCCAGGTTGGTAGGCACTTGTTGTATAAAATCAAAGCCAGGCTGGCCTTTTGATTTTGCATAATCGTAAACCTGCTGCATATCCAGGCTGGGCACCGTTTGTGTAACATCTGTATTAGGACCGATTTTACCATAACCCGGCGCATCGCTTTTATACCAGGCAATGCCGCCATAACCGATTACCGAGTGATCATTCCGGATAATTTTTCTACCGATACTATATCCAGCTTTTTGGAAGCAACTATACGCTGCCATAAATCTTCTACATATTTTTTTACAACAGGATCTTCTTCAGGTTCAAATACGGATTGCTTATGCTCATATTTTTCGTTCAGTTGTTTTTGGATTTTATTCAACCGCTCCGGCGTGTCATCTTCCACTGAAACCAATATTAAATATGGTGCGATGACAAATCCTGCTATCGACATCACGGTAACTTTCTACCAAACGGTAGTAACCGCTTAACTTTTTGAAGGGGTTTTGCTGCAATGTGGGTTAAATGAGCAGGGCGTAAATTTATCAGGCGGCCAACGCCAACGCCTCGCCATTGCAAGAGCGCTATACCGCATCCGGAGATACTAATTTGGATGAGGCCACATCTAATCTTGACCCGGCAAGTGAACAAAAAGTACAAGCTGCCTTGCATTGGTATAAGCAACAAGGCAAACAATAATCATCATAGCACATCGGTTGATTACTATAAGAAATCAACCGATACTATTTTATTTTCTTGTAAACCTTTCAATAGCATTTTTAGTAAAATCACTCAATACTAATTTTCCACTTATGGCTGCCCGTTCATTAAGAAGATGATCCCAATGATCGGTTCCTTTCCAAAACATTTTTTTTATTTCTGTCATAGCTTCTATGCCCGAGTGCGCCAGCGTATTTGCAAGCCTGTAAACTGATTCATCCATATTATGAACAGACTCATGAACCTCTGCAAACAATCCTTTTTTCTTTGCCCAATCAGCATTTCGCCAGAGTGTTGCATCAATAGCTAATTGGCTAAAAGCAGAGAGCCCGATTTTTCTTTCAACTGCGGGGCCTACTACAAACGGGCCGATGCCAATAGCAAGTTCGCTTAGCTTTATCTCTGCGGTAGTTACCGCAATTGCATAGTCACAAGCGGCTGCAATGCCCACGCCACCACCAACACACTTTCCATGGATGCGGCCAATGATAAGTTTATTGCATTTGCGCATGCCATTGATAAGATTGGCAAAGCCCTGGAAAAAATGCATTCCCTCTTTGTCAGTTTTCAGATCGCTTAACTCTACAAAGCTTGCTCCTCCGCAAAAAGCGCTATCTCCACCACTCTTGAGAATAATCACTTTTGTTTCGTGGCTGGAGGCATAATGAATTTCCTGTGTTATCTCTTCCAAAATTTTTCCCGGCCATGAATTTCCCTTTGGATGAAAAAATTAAATGGTTGTAATTCCATTTTCAGTGTGAGATTTTACATAACCTTCTTTGAATTCATGAATCATAAAAAAAACTATTGTAGCAATGAAAAATTTATGCGTTAGTGAAACTGATTTTTAAAAACTTATAATTAATTGTTGATGAGATTTTTATTAGGCATGGTATCCATTCCTATTAGTGTAATAAATTTTGCATGCAAAAGAAACCACTTTCATTTGATAAAATTAATATTTCTTCCTAATCATTGTCAAAATCGTAGCCACACCAATTACCGGCTCTTCAGTATCATCCAATATCTCAACATACCATTTTACTATTCCTTTTGGAATGTCCCAGCCTTTTTTATTATTTCCATCAGGATCTTCTTCTTTTAGTTCCTGCTCTATTTTTTCTTTACATGTAAACCGTACGTAAATTTCATGGCCCGGATAGACAGGTTTTGTAAAACGCAATTCATCAATTCCATAATTCAGTAAAACAGGATTTTTTTCATAACTATCTACGAATAAACCGGCAGCAGCACTTAATAAAAAATAGCCGTGAGCAACCTGCTGATCAAACATAGTTCCTTCAAAATCTGTTGTCTTAATATGGGCGTAAAAATGATCACCACTAAGGTCAGCGAACTTATTGATGTCCTCGCTTGTGATTACTCGTTTGGCTGTCACCAGTTGGTCGCCAATGTTCAATTCTTCAAAGTATTTTTTGAAGGGATGTTCAGCAGTAATATTTCCCCTGGCATTTGGCTGGTAAACATTGGTAATTGCCGTAAGCATGGTAGGAGAGCCTTGCACAGCAACCCGCTGCATATAATGTTTAACGCCACGCAATCCGCCCATTTCCTCACCGCCACCTGCACGGCCAGGCCCGCCATGAACAAGCAATGGCAAAGGTGAGCCGTGCCCCGTACTCTCTTTAGCACAATCGCTATTTAGCACTAAAATCCTTCCATGGTGTGTGCCTGCACCAAGTATATAATCTCTCGCAAACTTTTCATTCGCTGTTACAATAGAACTGCACAATGAACCTTTTCCTTTTTTGGCAAGAGCAATCGCTTCATCAATATTCTTATAAGGCATAACGGTGCTTATTGGCCCAAAGGCTTCTACGTTATGAACTTCATTAGCTTCAAAAGGAGTATTGTTTATTAAAAGAAGTGGACTCATGAATGCACCTTTTTTTGCATCAGCATCTACCAGTTCAACACTGTCAAGACTGCCATATATTATTTGAGAAGAGGCTAAAAGTTTTTGCACCTGTTCCAGCACTTCTTTTTTCTGAGACATGCCCGCAAGAGATCCCATTCTTACTGTTTCGTTTTCAGGATTTCCTATGGTTGTTTGTGCCAATGATTTACTTATCGCTTTCCATACCTCTTCCATTTTATTTTCAGGAACAAATATTCTCCTGATTGCCGTACACTTTTGTCCTGCTTTGGAAGTCATTTCCTTTCTTACCTCTTTAATAAAAATATCCCACTCCGGCATTCCGGGCGATACATCGTTACCGAGAACAATACAGTTAAGAGAATCTGCTTCAAGATTGAATGGCACATTTTCATTCATCACGAAAGGGTTTGCTTTCAATTTTAAGCCTGTCGATGCGGAGCCTGTAAATGTTATCACATCTTGCGAAGTAACATGATCGAGTATGTCGCCTGCACTTCCGCATATTAATTGTAAAGCGCCTTCAGGTAAAATTTTGGAAGAAATAATTTCTCTCACAACAGCTTCTGTAAGGTAAGATGTAATGGAAGCCGGCTTCACAACTGCGGCTACGCCTGCCAGTAAGTTAACAGCAATTTTCTCAAGCATGCCCCACACAGGAAAGTTAAAAGCATTAATATGGATAGCAACACCTTCCTTCGGCAATAGTATATGTTGTGCAGCAAAAGTTCCGCCTTTACTAAGGCCAATGTTTTCTCCATCCAATGCAAAAATTTCATTAGGCAGCTTTCTTCTCAATGATGCATTTGAAAAAAGATTACCAATTCCTCCCTCAATATCAACCCAGATATCAGCAAGTTTAGCACCGTTTTTATAGCTAATGGAATAAAACTTTTCTTTTTTTTCAAGAAGGTGAAGCGCTAATGCTTTCAACATAAGACCCCTTTGTTGAAACGTCATTTTTCTAAGTGCAGGGCTTCCTTTTGTTCTTCCATAGTTAAGAATGGAAGCAAAATCTAACCCTTGCGTAGTAGCGTAAGCCACTACTTCGCCGTTTACTGCATTGAATAGTTCCTGTCCATCGCCATCGCCTTCAATCCAATGGCCGGTTGTGTAGTTGCCTAGTTTCATCAATAGTATTTTTTTATTTCAAAATTAACCATACTTGGCTTAACACATTCGGAGCCGAATATTTATTAAATTTGAAATATTAAATGATATGTCATGAGTATAGCAGAAATGAAACAAACGATAAATAAGAAGGTTGATGAATTTAATGAAGCACAACTAAAGGTTATAATTAATGTAATTGAAAAAATAGATAACTCACAAGCGGAGATGCCTTCTAATATCGAATCAATTTTTGAGGATGCAGTAGCCAGGTATGGAAATGTATTACAAAAGCTAGCTCAATGATTTCTAAAAATGAAATTCTACAGCTTCATAAATTATCAATCGAAAAATATGGCGGAGCTTGTGGAATAAGAGATGAAGGCATGCTTGAATCAGCTATAGCAAGACCTTTTCAAACTTTTGGTGGTGAGGATTTATATGGAAGTTCAATAGAAAAAGCCGCTGCGATTTTAGAAAGTATTATTATCAATCACCCTTTTGTAGATGGTAATAAGCGAACGGGGTTTTTAGCAATGTTTGCAATACTTAAGAAATCAAATCTCAGCCTTCTAGCAAATGATGCAGATGCATACGCAACAACGGTTTCGGTTTCAACAGGAGAAATTAGATTTGAGCAAATTGTTGAATGGCTTAAAATTAATGTGGAATGATGAAAATTGTCCAACCAATCCAATCTGCCGCAAATGGTGCACGGCATGTTTGTGAAGTATTTGCAAAGTTATTTGTTTCCCTCATCGATGCGGTAAACAAATCCTAATTATCTAATTATCAATGATATACACCAACTTAAAACTTTTCAGTAAGTCTACTTTTTTTTGGTAAAGCGTGAGGTGAATGAGTTGTAAATTATTCAACTAATCCAAATTGCCGCAAATGATGCAAGGCATGTTTATGAAGTAATTGCACATTCATGCTATAATCCAGATCGCCAAAGAAGGCATTTAACGTAACGAATTCGGGATTTTTATTAAACGTCTCAAAAAAATAATCGAGTTCTTTTTGCAACTTGTCAATAGCCGAGGCTATATCCGGTTGGCGAAGCGCTATTCCTTTTTCAGGTATTAAAGGGTTTGCAATATTTTGTTTAAATGGCATTTCACTCATTAAAAACTCCCTGGATTTTTGAAGTCTCTCACCTTCGTTCAGGCTTGGTAAAATCAATTTACCACTTGCATTCTTCACTGCATCAGCGAAATGCTCTATCATTTGCTGCGCATTCATTACGCCCCATTTTGCAATTTCATTGCCCTTTAATTTTTTTAAAAGAGGAATAAATGCTGATTTCAAAAAAGCTTCTTTTGCAGCAATCATTATAATGAATGTGTTAGTTAAGAAATTTTTCTTTTTTTCATCCTGAGATCAATTTCTGTAATTAGCGCAGCGAAAATTTCCTCAACGGTACCTTCGCCCTTTATCATTACAACTTTGTTTGCTTTTCTATAATACTCAGCAACCGGCGCAGTTTTTTTGTTGTACTCTACAATGCGGTGGCGTATTACCTGTTCATTGTTGTCATCACTGCGGCCACTGGTTTCGCCACGTTTTACAAGTCTTGTTACAAGCTCTTCTTCTGATACATCCAATGCAAGCATCACGCTAATGGAAGTATTTTTAAGCTCCAGCAATTTATCCAGTGCCTGTGCCTGTGCCGCGGTGCGTGGGAAGCCATCAAATAAAAAACCTCGTGCAGTGGGGTTCTCATCAAGAGCATAACTTATCATTCCGATAACCACTTCATCCGGAACAAGCTGCCCTTTATCCATAAATTTTTTCGCTTCTATACCGAGGGGAGTTTTGCGTGCAATTTCACTTCTTAGAAGGTCGCCAGTAGAAAGATGTTTTAAATTATATTTAGCAATAAGTTTTTCCGACTGCGTACCTTTTCCACTGCCCGGGGGGCCAAATAAAATAAGATTAAACATACTTTCTTAAAACAATGTGAATGCCAAATATAATGGATGGATTTCGAAATTCCTTAAGCCGGCGTTATTGATGTCAAAAAGTAAAACAAATACAAATGATGACCTCCAGGGAACAGCAAGACTTGTGTAGTAGAAATTGCCATTAAAAGTTTAAGATCTCCCGGTAAATGCCTTTCGCAACAGGGCAACAATCAGGGTAAAAATTGCTGATCCTATTACCGCCCAAATTATGGGAAAAGGTTTTCCATCTATACTAATTTCAAAAAAATGCGGCAATCCCATTTTACCGGCGACCCACAAACCAATATAAGCGCCGATGAACCCAACGAAAATGGAAACAAGGCAGCCGCCGAGATCGTAGCCTGCGATTGACTGGCCTATGCCACCGCATATTGCAGCTATGAGCAGAAGAATCAAAAATCCGAATAGAGTCATAATTAAAATTTTACTGAAATATAAAATGATTTTTTTACAAAAGAGCAATCATATCTATTTATTAGAGCCCGATGGTTTATGTGAAATCTTTCATCAAGTTTTCTTTTTATAACAATTTTCTCCTGGTAAAATTTGTTCAATTTTCCAAAAATAGCTCACTAATTTTTTAAATCTTTTGCTGCATCACTATCAAGGAACCAATACAGCTCACCGTTTGCAGGTTTTATTAGTTGGGCTGGTAAAGTGTTGGGTTCGTAAGGGCCCTCTATTATACGTTTTAATATTGATGATTTATTTGCACCCTTGACCATAAAAGCAATATTTGAAGCCCTGTTTACAATTTCCGGGGTGAGCGTGATGCGGTACATTTGCTGCTTTTCATTGTACACAGATTCTACCCATACAGCATGCCTTTCAAGTATTGCAGAACCCGGGAAAACAGAAAGCGTGTGTCCATCGTCACCAACGCCTAAGAGAACGAGGTCAAAACTTTGTTTTGTATTATCAAAATATGTATGTAGAATTTTTTCGTATTCCTTTGCCGAAAAAACAGGTTCGATATCCACACGGATTTTATGAATTTGTGCAGCAGGAATATTAATATCGTTTAGTAAATAATCAAAAGCCATTTTTGCATTATTCCTTTCATCGCTAAACGGCACAGCTCTTTCATCTCCCCAAAAAATATCTACTCTTTGCCAGTTTATTTTATTAATGTATTCTTCGGAAGCTAATTTTTTGAATAGCAATTTTGGAGTGTCTCCGCCTGATAAAACCAATGTAAAAAATTCCTGCTTCTGCAAGGTAGATTGCACAAGATTGCACAGCCATGTTGCTAAGCCATCAGCTAATTCTTCATCTGTATTATAGATTTCAAGATTCATTTTTTTTGTTTTCTTTTTGTTGGCAATGTTGCCCAGTTATGCCCATCCCTTGCAATAAGCGCTTCCGCATCTTCGGGCCCCCACGAGTCCGGGGAATAATTAGGAAAATCCATTGGCTTGCGTGCCTGCCACACTTCCAATATCGGCATTACAATTTTCCAGGCAGCTTCTACCTGGTCAGCACGCATAAATAAAGTTGCATCACCGTCCATCACATCATATAAAAGAGTTTCATAAGCTTCAGGTTCGTCGCCGTCATATTCATCTTTATAATTGAAAATCATGTCCACGGGATTAAGGATCATTGCCTGCCCTGGCCGCTTCGCTTGAAAGCGAAGGCAAATATCCATCTCCGGCGATATGCTTATTGAAAGCCTGTTCGGCCGCCATGTTTCGGCTGCTTCCCTGGGAAAAGCAAATGCAGGTGCCGGTTTAAATTGAATGGTTAACGATGTATTTTTTTCATGCAGACGTTTACCTGTTCTTACGTAAAAAGGAACCCCTTGCCAGCGCCAGTTATCTATAAAAAACTTAACTGCCGCAAAGGTTTCTGTATTAGATTCCGGATCAACATTCTTTTCCTCCCGGTAACCAGGAACTTCTTCGCCATGCATCCACCCCTCACTATATTGGCCGCGTGCAGCATATTCATGCACTTCTTCTTTTGTAATTTTTCGCAGGGCGTGCAGCACATCTACTTTTTTATTTCTTATTTCATCTGCATCAAAAGATACAGGGGCTTCCATGCCAATCATACACAGCAATTGAAGAATGTGGTTCTGCACCATATCTCTCAAAGCTCCCGAAGTTTCATAATAACCACCCCGGCCTTCCACGCCTACAGTTTCTGACGCAGTTATTTGAACATGGTCAATGTAATTCCTGTTCCATATCGGCTCAAATAATGCATTGGCAAACCGAAGTGCTAATAAATTTTGAACAGTTTCTTTACCGAGGTAATGATCAATGCGAAAAATTTGTTCTTCGTCAAAGTATTCGCTAAGCATCAGGTTCATGGCTTTTGCACTTTCGAGGTCGTGTCCGAAAGGTTTCTCAACAACGATGCGGGTACATTTTGCGTCGTCACAAAATTTTAAAGTACCCACGTGTTTCACAATTTCAGGAACCAACTGCGGCGCCACTGCCATATAGAAAATTATATTTGGATGTGTGCCAAATTCTGCCTCTTTATCTTTTACTATCTTTTCAATTTTCTTGTAGTCACTTGCATCCTTCACGTCCATTGGCAGGTAACTGATATGTGATGAAAATTTTTTCCAACTATCTGCTTCTGCTTTTCTGCGTGAAAAATTGTCTATTCCTTCTTTAAGATGTTTCTCGTACGCATCATCTTTATATTCTGACCTGGCAATGCCAACAATTGCGAAATTGTCGGTCATTGCCTTATCAATAAAAAGATTGTATAAAGCGGGATTGAGTTTTCTATAGTTGAGATCTCCGCTTCCTCCAAAAATAAAAATAAGGGACGGGGGTAATTTTTTATAATCTAACATTTATTTTAGTTTGTATCAATGGGCTTTGTGGAAACTGTTTCAGGTGCAGTTTCCCATTCTGAGTGAAAAATTCCTTCCCGGTCAATTCTTTGATAGGTATGTGCGCCAAAAAAATCTCTTTGGGCCTGCACCAGGTTTGTAGGCAAAAGTTTTCTGCTGTATGCATTAAAATAATTCAGGGAAGACATAAGACCTGCGGCAGGATAGTTATTAAGCGCTGCTATTGACACGACCTTTTGAATGCCTTCGAGCTTTTGAGTCAAAGTCGCGGCGATATTTTTATCAAGCAAGAGATTTTTTAAACCTTCGTTTTCGTATGCCTTTTTAAATTGATCTAATAGGCCCGAGCGTATAATGCATCCTCCGCGCCAAACGCTTACAACTTCAGGAAGAGGAATGTCCATTTTCAATTCCTGTGATGCAGTAGTAAGTAAAGCAAGGCCTTGTGCATAGCTAATGATTGTAGAGAAATAAAGTGCATCATGCAAATAGGCTGCAAACTCATCTTTACCAGTATCTATTTTTTGTGGCTCGCTTTTGGAAACGCCCGAAGCTTCATTTCGTTCTTCTATAAGGGAGGATAGATTACGCATCATTACTGCTGCATCGATTGTTGGAATGGGCATTGGCAAATCAAGCCCTTCCTGAGATGTCCATTTGCCTGTTCCTTTTGCACCTGCTTTATCAAGTATCATATCCACAAGATAATTTCCCGTTTCCTTGTCATCTTGCCGCTCAAAAATCGTTGCCGTTATTTCAAGTAAAAAAGATTTCATTTCGCCGCTATTCCAATCGGCAAATGTTTTGTGAAGCTGTTCATTCGTGTAGCCGAGGCCGTTATGCATTAAGTCATAGCACTCGCTTATCAATTCCATTATTGCGTATTCGATACCGTTATGAACCATTTTTACGTAATGGCCGGCCGCACCTTTTCCTAAATAACCTACGCATGGTTCGCCATCAACCTTTGCAGCCACTGCTTTCAACATGGGCTCCACTTCTTTATAAGCTTCCTTGTCTCCACCTGGCATTATACTTGGCCCTTTCCGGGCGCCTTCTTCACCTCCGGAAATTCCAATACCCATAAAATGAAAACCCTTATCCTGGAGAACCTGTATTCTTTTAAGCGTGTCAGTATAGTGAGAGTTACCTCCATCAATTACTATATCACCTTTCTGCAAAATCGGTAGCAGGTCGTTTATAACGCTATCCACCGGATTCCCGGCGGGTACGAGCATCATTATTTTTCGCGGAAGTTTTAAAAGGTCTATCATCTCACCAAGATTATTTACACCTTTTACCGTCGTGTCTTTTTGAGCGGAGGCTTCAAACAATTTTGTTTTATCAGGATTTTTATCATACCCAATTACTGCAAAACCATGATCAGCCATATTAAGTAACAGGTTGCTTCCCATTACTCCGAGGCCTACCATTCCGAAATCATATTTATTGTCTGGCATATATTTTTTTAGTTTGTA
>JBBPZF010000273.1:0-3189 GCA_038199105.1 Chitinophagales bacterium
AGTCATCTATTGTAAGAACTTTTTCACTGACATGATAGTTATCAAATGTAAATTTTTCGAGCATCCACCTCCTCATAGTGCCTGCAACACAGCCTGCTGAAAGCGGCGGTGTGTAAATATTATTTCCTTTAATAATAAAAACATTGGCGATTACTGAATCGCAAATTCGATCAAAGGAGTTGAGTACAATACAATCATTGAGCTTATTTTTTTTTGCATGCAATGCAGCCATGGCATAAGGGAGATAATTATTTGATTTGATATTTGAAAAAATGTCACAGCTTTTTTTTGCATCCGGAAAAATATCAACCGTTAGTCCATTTTCATTTAAAACACCTGTTGCAGGAAGTTCCCATGATTCAATAATATAATTTGGAAGATGGTTTTCAGGATCAAATATGCCGCCGCTACCGCGAAAAATCATCAAGCGGATTCTTACGTGTTTATTTTGCTGATTTTTATGGCAAAGAGCAGCTATTTTTTCAATGATAAAATCTTTTGTGAAATGCTTTGACACCTCAAATTGCAAAACAGAAAGCCCGGAAAATAAACGCTCGAAATGAAAGTCTGCATTAATGATTTTTCCATTCACGCTCTTCATAGTTTCAAACAAACCATCACCATACCGAAGCCCACGGTTCGCTGAAGAAACTACGGGTGAATTGTTGACGTAAAATTTATTGTTGTAAATAAAAAATTGCTCGTTCATATTTAGGTATAATGAGCAAAAATAGTTTTATGATATAAATATCTAAAAACTTATAACGGCTGAGAGATGCCAGTGAGATTATGGGTCGTAATTATATTTCCTGGTCGAGCAGCTTATTTTTAACGGCAAACATAATAAGGCCGGCTGTGCTTTTAGCGCCTGTCTTGGTTTTTAATTTATCGCGGATCGCTTCAATTGTCCTGGGACTCAGCTCAACCACTTCGGCTATTTCACGTGTGCTTTTTTCTTCGCACATAAGCTTCAGTACCGTAATTTCTTTATCACTCAACGTTGCATCTTCCTGCTGAAGTTTTAATGAAGGTGGCGGAGTTCTTTGGCGAAGGTTGTTGAGCAGTGCTTTGTTGGTTAAAGAGTTAAAATAAAATTCCTGTTCGTGGCAGGTTTTAATAGCCTCGTAAATTATTTCTGAATCTGATGTTTTTGTAAGGTAACTGTTGGCGCCTAATTCCATTAATTTGGTAATCATACTTTGATCATCCATCATGGTAAGCATGATAATTTTAATGTTCGGGTATAACTTTTTAATTTCAGGAAGCGTAGCTATGCCGTCCATAATCGGCATCTGGATATCCAGCAGAATTACATCCGGTTGAATTCCCTTTAGCAGATTTAATAAATGAGCTCCATTATCTGCTTCGGCAATTATCTTAATATCTTTTTTAGAGGAAAGAGCGGTTTTAACGCCTGCGCGGTAAAGAACGTGGTCGTCAGCAATGACCACATTTATAATATTTTCATCGTCCTGTTTCATTGGTAAAAGCGAATTTTAGTATGATCCCTTACAAAAGTCTGGTTTTTAACTGGTAAATACCGCGGGTATTTACTAATTTTCTACCTATAGTAATAATACGATTTGCTATGGTATAATAACTATATAAACGAAGAAAGGCAAAAATTATTTCTTATTGCCCAAAGAAATAAAATTTTATAGACTTTTAAATCCCCGGAAAATAAGGTTACGTGCGTACGCCTTCTTAAAGCAAATGATCAAATATGATAAGGAGAAAGAGAAAACAATAAGTCTTAATACTTAAAAATCATGCAGTTATAAGTGAATGGCAAGGAAATGACCAACGGCGGAGAATTTATATTTCTTCTTTTTCATCGTTGCCGGAAGCCGAAAAGATTTGCCCGATATTGTGCATAATATTAGATACCGGACCTTCCATTTTATTGGTTGAGTCGTCAATTGTATCATCACTTATGGAGCTCCCAAGGTTTAAATCAGGATGCAGGTAAAGCAAAATGTGGTGGCGCTGGGCGGTCATGTAGTTTTTTACATCTGCGTCTTTAAAATTTTCCGGGAGGTTTTCACAAAGCACCTGTAAACTCGCTTGGGCTATCTCCTCCATTTTTGCTTTCGCTTCCCCGGCTGAAGATGCGGTTACATTAGCAACTTTGTTAATCACATCGTTTGTATTATCTCCAAAGAAAGAAGATGAAAAATTTTCGTTCTTTTTATTTACAAACGCCTGGTTATTCTCATCTATGCGGGTAAACTTGTAAAGGCCGGTAAGTACCGCCGGGATGGCAACCTGGTATATTTCATTCCCGTAACCCGGTTCATCGCTTTTCACTATGGTGTTTGTATTAGGGTCAATCTTTTGCAGCGCTTCTACGTTTAGTTTTTGCTGCACAGCTTCTACGAGATTTGTTGCCATCAGGTGGTTGATTATCGGTGAAACGGAATATTACTATTTCTTCTTTTGGCTCTTGGGAGCGAATATTGCGAACATCCGCTTGCCTTCCAGCTTAGGCATACTTTCAAGTGTGCCTGCTTCTACAAGGCGCTCTGCGAACTTCAGCAAAAGCAGTTCTCCTCTTTCTTTGAACATGATTGCCCTTCCTTTGAACTGCACATAAGCTTTTACCTTATTACCGTCTTTCAAAAAGTTTTCCGCATGTTTCGACTTGAAGTCAAAATCATGATCGTCGGTATTTGGTGTAAAGCGTATTTCCTTTACTTCGGAAACTTTGCTTTTTGCCTTCATTTCTTTTTCCTTCTTCTTCTTTTCGTAAAGAAATTTATTGTAATCTATTATTTTACAAACAGGAGGATCTGCCTGGGGAGAAATTTCAACCAGGTCAAGGCCCTGGTCATTTGCCATTCTTTGTGCGTCTACAATTGGATATACACCAACTTCCACATTTTCTCCAACCAAACGTACGTTGGGTACTCTTATCATGTTGTTAGTGCGATGTTCCTGTTGTTGTTCTTTTCTAAAACGGGGGTTAAATGCGCCTCTGGGCTGCCGGGGTGGAAATGCCATTAATTTATTTTAGTTTAAAAATTGTTTTCTTTTATTTTATTACAAATAGCTTGATAATTGAAAATATTAGTCCAACGGAAGCAATTCCTGTTCCAACTATCCATATTATATTACTGTTGAATCTTTTTTCAACATCAATCTGAAATTTAAGTAAATCTTGTTTTAAAAGCGAAATATCATCTTTAGTTG
>JBBPZF010000274.1:0-2429 GCA_038199105.1 Chitinophagales bacterium
AAAAAAGATTTATTTCCCACGGCTAATTATTCCCATAAGTGCTATATTAACTGCGCTTGTTGATTTCATTTTTGCATTAATTATTTATACGGCCGTGCTTATTTATTATCACCAGGAAGTAAGCGTGCTTAAATTATTTTTGTACCTGCCGTTGGGTATCCTGCTCACACTTACAACAACTTTCGGCCGCGGCACATTTTTATCAGCGCTTAATGTTAAGTACAGGGATTTCCAATACATGCTTCCCTTCATGATACAGTTTTTATTGTTTGCCAACCCGGTATTATACTCTGCAAAATCTTTTGATAATCCATGGATAAATGGATTTATGAAAGCAAACCCCGTGGCCTCTGCCATACAATTATGCCGCAGTGTTTTTACAGGTTCACAGGTTGACTGGCAGGCAGTAGCATTAGGTTTTGCAACAGCGTTTTTATTTTTATTTATCGGCATACTCACCTTTAGAAAAACGGAAGCATACTTTGCTGACTTAGCCTAAGCGTTATGAAACCCATATTAGAAGTACAACATATCAGTAAAAAATTTTCACTTGGTGCACAGCAACAAAGCTATCTCTCGTTAAGAGGTGCCATTGCAAAACCGTTCAAACAAAAGGAGAAAGTTGATAAAACTTTTTATGCTCTAAATGATGTAAGCTTTGACGTATATCCCGGTGAAAGCATAGGAATTATTGGCAGGAATGGTGCTGGTAAAAGCACGCTATTAAAAATACTAAGTAAGATAACACCGCCAACCAATGGCAGAATAATTTGCCGTGGACGTGTAGCGAGCTTGCTGGAAGTAGGTACAGGATTTCATCCCGAGCTAAGCGGCCGCGAAAATATTTACATGAATGGAAGCATTCTCGGAATGCGTAAAAATGAGATCGATAAGCATTTTGATGCCATCGTAGATTTCAGTGGCGTGGAAAAATTTCTGGATACTCCTCTGAAGCGTTACAGCAGTGGTATGCAACTGCGTTTAGCCTTTGCCGTTGCAGCACATCTTGAGCCGGAAATATTGATCATTGATGAAGTGCTTGCTGTTGGTGATGCTGATTTTCAAAAAAAGTGCTTGGGCAAAATGAACGAAATAAGCAAGAGCGGAAGAACGGTTTTATTTGTGAGCCACGACTTAAGCGCTGTGTCAACACTTACAGAAAAATCCATTTTGCTGGACAAAGGTAAAATAGTAAAGTTCGGTGCCACCGCTTCTGTGATACAGGCATATTCATCAAATTTTAATCAAACGAATGTGCATTTGCAAGAGGCGGTTGAGCATAAGCCCTGTGTAACAAAAGTGGAACTTGTTACTTCGGAAGGAGGAATTTTACAAGGCAATGAAAAACCTTTGTCCATAAATTTTGATGTGCAATTGCCTCACGATTTAAAAGGAATGGCGCTGTCGCTGCAGATATTTAATCACTTGAACCAGCCGGTAATTTTTAATTGGAAATTTGATGAAGGTACTTCGCTCGTAAGAAAAAAAGGAGCCCATAAAATTTCTATCAAATACGATAAACTAAAGCTTTACCAGGGAAATTATTTTGTGCGGGTACATCTTGCAGAAACAGTTACCAAGAGCAAATTTCAGCAGTTTGATTGTTGCCCTTTCGAGGTAGTAATGATAGATAAAAAAGCGCCCGAGTGGGGTTGGCAAAATAATGTGTGCCAATACATCGAACACGGTGAGTGGAGCTTAATAAACTAAAATGATGCGAACTGAAAATCTTCAACGCCTTGCTGATACCCGTGTTACAAAAAGTAGCATGAATTATTTGCATTACGTGCCGTTTCACCGCGATTTGCTTATAGCCATATCGTCCTATGCGAAAGGAAAGGTATTAGACATTGGATGTGGCAATAAACCTTATCAAAAAAATTTCACACAGGCCACCAATTATATAGGTTGCGACATCATACAATCTGATCTAAACAAGGTAGATGTAATGTGCGCTGCCAATGCGATACCATTGGAAAGTTGCACTTTTGATACGGTTTTTTCCACCCAAACAATTGAGCATGTAGAAGATCACCAGGGATTGGTAAATGAAGCTTTCCGGCTAACAAAACCCGGCGGTTGTTTCATCGTATCCGGCCCGTTTAATTGGCCATTGCATGAAGAGCCTTACGATTTTTTTCGCTTTACCAAACATGGATTTGCACATATCATTGAAAAAGCCGGCTTCGAAATGGTAGAAATAAAATCTAATGGAGGAGTATGGGCTTCTGCAGGCCAAAGCATTATGCATTCGTTTGCAAATAGTAAAAGCCAAAACCTTTTTATCAGGTTTTCGCGTTTTATGTTTTACAGGCTGCGATTTCGCTGGCTGGTAAACTCTTTTTTTGCCTGGCTTGATAAGGTAGATTACAATGAAGCGATGACTATTAATTATGTAGTCGTTGCCAAAAAGCCTTTTGAAAACAAAA
>JBBPZF010000275.1:0-3685 GCA_038199105.1 Chitinophagales bacterium
AGATGTGCCTGAATTTTTTATTACCTATGCGCAAACGGAACTATTGCTTGCAGAGGCGGCCCAAAGAGGTTGGATCACTGGCTCGCCCGCAAGTTTTTACGATGAAGGAGTACGGGCCCACATGGACCAGATGAAACAATATGATGTATCTGCAACCATCCCAACAACAAGCCAGGATGCTTACCTGCTTGCCAATCCATTTAACCCCGCAATGGCATTAGAACAAATCAATACGCAATATTGGATTGCGTCTTTTCAGAATGGGTCAGAAGCATGGGCTAACCTGAGGCGAAGCGGTTTTCCTGTATTAGCACCCAACCCCTATCCGGGTGCTGACGCCGCCGTTACAGGAGGTTTTATTCATCGTCTAGTCTATCCCGTTAGAGAAAAATCTGTAAACACTACGAACTATAACGAGGCTGTCGCCAGCATAGGCGATTCAAGCCCGTCAGATTTGAAAATTACTGACATGCGTTACGCACTCACAGGCGCTATGGGTGGCACAGCTATTATTCGGATAGACACTAACCAGGGAGTATATGGCCTGGGAGAAGTAAGAGATGCGGCAGATCCTCGCTATGCCCTCATGTTAAAAAGCCACATACTTGGATTGAATCCATGCAACGTTGAGATGATATTTAAAATAATAAAACAATTTGGCGGCCCAAGCCGGCAAGCCGGTGGCGTGTGTGCTGTTGAGATGGCCCTCTGGGATATCGCCGGTAAGGTTTGGAATGTTCCCGCATGGCAATTGCTCGGTGGCAGGTATCGTGATAAAATAAGATTATATGCTGATACTCCCGAAGCAGACTCCCCGGAAGAACAACTAAAACTAATAAAATATCGCATCGAAGATCAGGGCTACACCTGGCTTAAGATGGATGTATCTATTGACGAGCTTACAAAAATTCCGGGAACATTAGTTAATCAAAAATTCTGGGAGAGCCAGGGATCGCTTAAGCAGTGGCAGGGGGATTATACTTCTTACGCAAATACAATGCACCCGTTTACACAAATACAAATAACTGATAAAGGGCTGGATGAATTATCTAAAATTGTAGATACTGTAAGGGGGATGGTGGGCTATGAAATCCCGCTCTCAACGGATCATTACGGGCATTTCGATTTAAACAATGGCATACGTCTCGGCAAGGCATTGGAAAAATACCGGCTTGCCTGGATGGAAGATATAGTGTCATGGGAACTAACGGATCAATGGAAAACTATGTCTGATGCGTTAGAAACGCCACTGCTTACAGGAGAAGATATTTACCTGCTTAAAAATTTCAAACCACTCATAGACATTCATGCTGTTGATATTATTCATCCTGATTTAGCAACGTCGGGCGGCCTTTTAGAAACTAAACGAATTGCGGATTATGCTGAGGAACATGGCATAGCCATGGCGCTTCACCAGGCCGGCACGCCTATCTCATTTATGTCTGATGTACACTGCGCGGCGGCGACACAGAACTTCCTTGCCTGCGAGCATCATAACATTGATGTGCCGTGGTGGGAAGGACTGGTAAAGACAACTGACGGGCAGCCGATGATTACAAAAGGATTCGCGAATGTGCCGCTCTCTTCCCCTGGGTTAGGTGTGGTTTTAAATGAAGAAGAGGTAAAAAAGCATCTTCATGCAAAAGATAAAAGCTTTTTCGCCCCTACACCCGAATGGAATGAAAAGCGTTCCCACGATCGTATCTTTAGTTAGCCACATTATGTCATCTCTATAAAGAAGGTGACAGGGTTTATATAATATCTGAAAAGGATAGAATAATATTTAAATGAAAATTAAATGAAAATTGATTTAATGTACTTTTCATTTAAAGATGAAAACTTTTTTATAGGTTCAAAAACGAATACCAATGAAAGACAATCGCCGGAGTTTTATAAAAAAGAGTGCAACGGTTGCCGCATCATTATCCATCGGGTCAATGAGCATTGCTTCCGCTTCAAGTATCAATCGCCAGGAATCAAAAATCATTTCTCCGCGCGAAAAAAACCGCGAACTTAATTATGCGAAAGATGCAGGCATGAAGCTTTGCCTTGCTTACTTCGCCGGTAAAGAACCGCGAAAGATTGACCTTGCAAAACAGATGGGTGTTTTAGGCGCTGTCGGCGGCATCAATCCAAAAATGGTGGGCATGGACAATGCAAACAACTGGGAATTTGATGTAATAAAAGCAGTGAAAGAATCCTGGAATAAAGAAGGATTAAAACTTACAGTCGTTGAAGGCCCGCCATCTCTAAATATAAAAACAAAGCTTGGCCTCGATGGCAAAGATGAAGAGATCGCCAACTTCATCACCTTCATGAAAAATATATCACAGGTGGGCATTGATACGGTTTGTTATAACTGGATGCCTTTGATAAGTTGGGCACGAAGCGATAAAGCAATGCCTGATCGTGGCGGCGCTTTGGTTATGGGATTTGATGCTGATAAAATAGAAGGCGAAACAATAACAGAATATGGAACATTGACGCACGACCTGATGTGGAAGAATCTTGACTATTTTCTTAAAGCTGTGGTACCAGAAGCCGAAAAATATGGTATCAAATTATCCATGCATCCTGACGATCCGCCTGTTGATGCGATAAGAGGCATTCCCCGTATTATGACATCTGTAGCAGCTTTTAAGCAATTGATAGATATTTATCCAAGCCCGAATAATGGCATTACCTGGGATGGTACGTTTGGTGAGATGGGAGAAAAAAATCACCAGGAAGATTTGCCCGCAGCCATGGAATATTTTGCAAAAAAGAACGTGATCAGTTTTGTTCATTTCAGAAATGTGCGTGGTTATAAAGAACACTTCAATGAAACATTTATTGATGATGGACAGATGGACATGATGAGGCTGATGCAAATATTATATGACACAGGCTACAAAGGGCCGCTTCGCCCGGATCATGTGCCGACGATGGCTGGAGATAGTAATAGCTTTCCGGGTTATAGCACGATAGGTACTTTATTTGCCATCGGATATATACGTGGGCTTATAGATTCGGCAAGAGGAACAACTTTGACGAAGTGATGATTGGTGAGGATTATATAATGTGCAATTGCCACGGCCTTCAGGCCGTGGATTAAAAAATAAAAGTTATTGGCTTTAGCCAAAAAAAGATTAAGACGATTTTATCAAAGAATGTATTTTGGCTAAAGCCAATAACAAGACTTAAACATCCACGACCTGAAGGTCGTGGCAAATTAAAAACCCTTTGATAGATTAAAAACTATTGACGTAATAATAAAAAAGAGATGAGATGTCTAAATAAATTAAGATCAAGCAGTCAATTGCCACGGCCTTCAGGCCGTGGATTAAAAAATAAATATTAACGGCTTTAGCCAAAAACATTCTAAGCGATCTTATCAGGAACTATTTCGCCTAAAGTCAAAAACAAGAATTAAACCGATCCACGACCTTGAAGGTCGTGGCAAATTAAAAACCCTTTGATAGATTAAAAAACTATTGCAGGAAAATTAAAAAAGGGATGATAGGGTCTAAATAAAATTAAGATCAAGCAGTCAATTGCCACGGCCTTCAGGCCGTGGATTAAAAATAAAAGTTATCGGCTTTAGCCAAAAAAAATTTAAGGCGATTTTATAAAAAAGGTATTTTGGCTAAAACCAATAACAACAGATAACCATCCACGACCTGAAGGTCGTGGCAAATTAAAAACC
>JBBPZF010000276.1:0-3502 GCA_038199105.1 Chitinophagales bacterium
ATTTCAGGAGCATCACGTGCAAGTATTGCAAGCTGCAGCAAATGGCTGATCGCCGCTTTGGTAATGACTTTTGTTGATGAAGGCAATTAGGCTTTTGTTGAAATCCCTGACTGCGTTGATTCGATGGGCTTGATCACAAAACCATCAATTCTAAAAATAAATTTTCTATTTTTCGCCTTTAACCAATACCACTTTGCTTCTGTCTGATTTATAAACCTGGTCGTAGAATTTTACCAGCTGATCAAATTCTTTAGCAGGGAAACGGCCACTATTTTGCTCCATACTCCGGTAACAATGGATCGTATCGCCCGTTACTTTTACCGATGATTTATATAGCCCAAATTTAGTTTGCAGTGAAACATCTTTCGGAACACTTTCTGGGAGGTAACCTGCTGGGATTTTTATTTCAATTGAATCAACATTCCTGTAAGCATCTTTAATTACGTAATCACTTTCCCGCGCTGTATCGTTCCTTAACTTCTCTGTTGCACCACCAAAAATATTTGGCGTAATAAAAAATCTTTTTCCAGTAATGATAGCGTAGTTGTTTAATTGAATTTGCAGGTATTCATCTACGCCTGGTATGATCCCTTTATGTTCTTTATAGTCACTTTTTAGCACTTCATACGTAGGGAGATTAAACATTTGATTTAAGTATTTTCCTCTTTCTTCTTTTGATGCATCATACATTAGCGAGTGAGGAAAATCCTGTTGAAGGCCTGTGTACCTATTGGTAATTTCGGCGCTAAGGTTGCCTTGTTCATCTGCTGTTGCTTTTACTATCGAGGTCTTAAGATTATCCGCAACTTTATACACCGGTGTGTGTACTAAATGGCCACCTGTTTCATCAATCAGCAGGGCATACCTGTTGCCGGTGAAACTACCCATGTAGCCCGGAGATGCTGTCTGGCTGGTACATTCAAGCCATACAGTATCCTTGTTTATTGGCACACAGCAAATCACATGATTGGCTTGCGAAAAAGAAAAATCCTGCACAAATGGCGGAGGCGATTTGCCTCCATATATCTCAATATATTTCCCGGTAATGCCGGCTTCTTTGAGCAAAGCGATCATATAATTTGAGAGCGCTTTGCAGTCGCCATATTTTTTATCCGCAACATAAGATGCTTCAAAAGGTTGCCAACCGCCTATGCCCAGTTGAATGCTTATGTACCTTGTATTATTTTGAAGAAAATTATATAAGGCAAATATTTTTTCGTGTTCATCTTTTATATTGTCAGTAAGTTCATGCACTTTGGTTTTTATTGCCGCAGGTAAAATATCCCTTCCTTTTATTAATTGGTACATGAATTTTCCATACCCTTCCCAGGTTGACATGTCGCCGGAATATCCCTGCACTTCAAACTTTGATGGAGCGAAAAAAACAATGGGTGTCATTTCTCTGAAAGAAGGAGACGACACTTCGTATCTTTTTGCATCAATATTTTTTGCTTCCCAGGTGTATGTTTTTACCTGCCCTTTTTGGATAATGACAGGCTCGCCGTTAAAGTTTAATTGCTTATATCTTACCACGTAATCTGCAGGAGCAATTATCGTAAACCTGCTGTTTTGAACAGACATATAACGGTTTGCCTGCGGCATCCATGTAGGAAAATCCTGAGTGCCATTATGCTCATCCTCCTCTTCATACTCAACAGTATAAGGGTATTCCGAGGAATAAAATTCATTCTCTTTATATCTTTCATCTAATAGTAAACTGAACCCATCATAAGCACTATTATCTTTCCATTCATTTTTCTTTGTGTGCTTCACCTCTTTACCCATACTATTGAACAACTTTCCTGAAACGGAATTGATGTTGCAAAACTTATCATAGTTTGTTACATAATCTGCATAATCACTGGCGGACGGGTTCAGGATTGTATATACATGTCTTTCGTACAGGCTATATTTTGCGGGCGATTTTATGGTTAAAATATATTCTTCGTTGCGCTTTACTACATCAGCGCCTTTTATTAGAGAATCAGGTATAAAGAGAATACTATTTTCCTGCGCTTCTGCGATGAAAGCGAGAAAAATAAAACTTGTCAGAACAAAAAATTTCATAGTTATTTAATTTTCTTAAACACGATTTGCTCTGCTTCTTTTTTTACTATATACCCATAAAAATCCCTAAGTGTTTGATAATCTTCCGGCAAAAAATTTACTTTATTCATCTGGAGCCTGCATCTCAACTGGACTTTTTCAGCGTCCTTATTTATTATGTATTCAAAAGAGCCTTCTGTATCATTGAGCATTACCCGCGCCGATTTGGGTACTTCATCTACAACATAGCCCTTCGGTATTTCCATATCCAAAAGATATGTCTCATCTTTTAGATAAGGCAATTCCACAGGGTATTGCCGCTCTGCCGCGTAAAAAGGATTCTTCATTAAGCCCTCTCCCATTAAAGGATTAAAATAAACAATGTCGGCATCTTCAAAAGAATTAAGCTTGAAATCAAATTTTACAGCTACATTTTCTTCCGGCAATGCTAAAGAATCTACTTCTATATTACTGACCGTTATGCTCTCCGGGTAAAGCGCTTTCAGATCTTTTTCATATTTATTCAAAGTAGATTGGGCAATGGTATTCTTCGTATTCAATGATTCAAAAAACCCCATATTATTTGTGAAAGAACCGGCTAATTCTTTGCCGTCATCATTGAAAATAAATACACTTACCATCCGCGTTTCTTTCAGTGAGTCTGGTTCAAAATAAACCGCAGCGCTATCAGCAGAAACAACCCTGACATATCCGTTATAGCAATCTAAAGGCAGTTTACCAAAGGGCAAAAAGGGAATTGTTGCATCAAGATAATAATCGGTTGTCCTGATATGTATTTTTCCAATGACATAATTGAGGCGTTCCATGACAGGGTACGATGGGTAATTCCTGCCAGCTTCACTTGTGCTCAGCAATACCGGCAACACCTGTATATTTTCATGGTTAAGCATGGCGATAAGCAACAGGTTTATGTCGCCAACGGTACCACTTTTTTTCTTTACCACATCCTGCAAAGAAGTCGTAATATATTTATCATCATGATTAGTACAGGTATAGTTTTTTTGTACGTAATAATAAATGTCTTTAGCCTTTTGTAAAAGATTATCCTCTTGCCGGATTACCTGTGCCAGCACTTTGTCAAGCCATAAGTTTTCATCGTAAACGGGCTTCCCAAAGTCGCCTGCATTTCGCATTTCTTCATTTACTTTTTTCCAGTTATTTGCCACGTCGTGATACTCCTGGCCGTCATAAGTCCTGGAAAGTTGCAAACTAAGCCTGTCAATAAAATTATTGGGAGAGAAAATATAATTTTCAACCTTAAAGACGGGCACATCCTTTATTGCCCAACGGTGAGTGGTTGTGGGAGAAGACACAGAAAAAGCTTCTTCCCGGCTTGCCCCAAAAAGCCCGTCAGTACTTTGCCTTCTTATAGAATAGGATTTTGAACCTTCCTTACTTTTATCAATATCAAATTTATGGTAGCCCTGGCTCACAA